>JAILOA010000204.1 GCA_024691065.1 Lachnospiraceae bacterium
CGATTGCCGCAAGCGTCAATGCCTGATCAGAAAAATCCGACATAGAAACTGTGATTCCTTTTAATGCGCCTCCCTCAGGACCTTTAACAATTATCTCATCATCATAAATAATCTCACATCCCATATTCTTTAGCACATCCAAAAATTTCAAATCACCCTGCAGTGAATCCTTCTTTACATAATTTACTATTATACTTCCACCGGTAATTGCTGCAAGTGCGTAAAAATAGCAGGCCGCAGAAACATCAGGCTCTACGTTGTAATCCCTGCCACTATAGCTTCCACCGGTAATAATATAATCATTTTCACTTTCTTTTGTAATCTGACCGCTGAAACCAAATTCTATCATCATTTTCTCGGTCATTATAACATAGGATTTAGCCTTTCTGTTTCCGGTTAAATGAATATTTATCTTATCAAAATATAACGGAAGCACCATTAATAAAGCGCTTAGAAACTGACTGCTCCTGTCTATATTTAAATTTATGCTGATTTCTTTTTCATTTGTAAGACCACTTCCATCAACAATAATCGGAAAATTAGAAACTGTATTTTTATCATTTTCATTTACTTTATTATCTTTAAATTCACAAGTCTCTATATCGTTATCATTCTTTATAAAATCAGAATTTTTATCATCCTTTTCACGTTTCTCAACCGAAATCCCGATGCTTTCCAATACCTCATATAACTCTTCCATTGGTCTTTTTTTCATCTGCTCACTGGAATCAATTTTAATTTTAGAACCTGAAAGTGCTGTAAATGCAGTGAGAAACCTTGATGCGGTACCTGCCGAAGCAACATATATCGAAGCCTCCTTCTTTGGGATCTTTCCGCCAAGCCCGGTTACATTTACCTTTTTATTTTCTTCATCAACAAGGACCTCAAACCCCAAATCCTGTAATGCCTTGATAAATATTCTTGAATCCTCACTAAATGCAACTCCGGAAAGTCCGGTTTTTCCCTCGGCAAGAGCTGCTAATAAAAGTGCTCTGTTCGTCATACTTTTAGAGCCCGGAACTGTTACCCTTATATTTGGTATTTTTTCAAGCTTTGGTACATTAAAGCTATCCATATTTTCTATATTATTTGAAACCGGTATATTAACCATTAATTCTTTTCTGATATTTTTATCCATATTTTTTTCCTGTTATTGACTTAATATTTCATCAAGCACCCTAATTATGGCATCGGACTTATAGCCCTTCCTGTAAAGCTTAGCCATAATCTTTTGTTTATCCTGATAAGTAACCTCATCATACTTTGATACAAGCTTTAAAGCATCTTTTTTCAATGCATCATTATCATCATATTCATCACTGCCAAGCACTTCGTCAATTATGCTTTCGTCCACAAGGCGATAAAGGAGTGCCTGCTTTACCTTAAGCTTACTCTTTTTCTTTAGATTTAATTCCGCAAAATTCTCAACATACCTGTAATCATCGATATAATGAAAAGCTTTTGCATATTCTATGGCAGTCTCTATGGCATCGGGTCCGAAATCATTATCCTTAAGTTTCCTTCTAACCTGCCCCTCCGTTTTTTCAGAATCATTAAGGTAACGTAGAGTCCGAAGTATGGCCTGTCTGGATTCCTCCGGATACATTGACAGATCTGTCATGGAAAATATTTGAGATTCATCATCAAATTCTTCTTCAAATTGCCCATCAAATTCATCAATATAGCTTTCATTAAACTGCCCGTCTGATTCAATGTCTTCTTTTGATTTTACACCATCATTTTCCTCATAATACAAGTTAAGAGTATCAGAGCCCTTGAGCCCCGATACTCCTTTTTGTATTCCAAGTTTTTTAAATTCTGTGTCTTTATTAAATTCATTCATAATATAAATACCCGGCTATTATACTATCTCATCTGTCGGAATTCCATCATCCGCAGCTTTTTTTGATTTTCTCTTAGGTTTTTCCTCAACCTTGGAATCGTCTGAATCTTCACTTTCTTCAGCTTCTTCATTAAAAAGTTTTGCTCTGAGTTTGGATTCAACCTCATCATAGAGATCCTGATGTTCGGCAAGAAAAGTCTTAACATTCTCACGACCCTGACCGATTTTATCACCATTATATGAGTACCATGCACCGGACTTATTGATAATTCCAAGTTCAGCGGCAAGATCAACTATTTCACCTGTCTTTGAAATGCCCTGTCCGTATACAATATCAATTTCTGTATCCTTAAACGGAGCTGCAACCTTATTCTTAACAACCTTAATCTTCGCTCTGTTACCGATTACTTCACCATCCTTCTTAATCTGTTCACCTCTTCTAACCTCGAGACGAACTGAAGAATAGAACTTAAGTGCACGTCCACCTGTAGTTGTTTCAGGATTACCGAACATAATACCGATTTTTTCACGGAGCTGATTGATAAAGATGACGGTACAACTGGTCTTTCCGATTATACCGGTAAGCTTTCTTAAAGCCTGTGACATAAGTCTTGCCTGAAGACCAACATGTGAATCACCCATATCACCTTCAATTTCAGTCTTTGGTACAAGAGCTGCAACAGAGTCAACAACGATAATGTCAATAGCACCTGAACGTACCATAGTTTCAGTTATTTCCATTGCCTGCTCACCGTTATCAGGCTGTGAAATATACAAATTATCGACATCTACACCGATTCTTTGAGCATAAGCAGGATCAAGAGCATGTTCTGCATCTATAAATCCGGCAATACCACCAAGCTTCTGAACCTCTGCAATCATATGAAGAGCAACTGTTGTTTTACCGCCTGACTCAGGACCGTAAATCTCAACAATTCTTCCCTTTGGTATACCGCCAACACCTAAGGCTCTGTCAAGTCCCAAAGAACCTGAAGGGAATGTTTCAACATTCATATGAGTATTATCACCCATTTTCATAACAGCCCCCTTACCAAAGGACTTTTCGATTTGCTCTAATGCAGTTTCCAGTGCTTTTCTTTTGTTTTCATCAATTTCAATTTTTTTTGCCATATTTTATTACCTCTTCCAATATATTAATAAATAAATATAACTTTTAACCCCGACAAACAGGCTAAAGCTACCATTTTATTCTAAAAAAATAGCTATTTACGAACGTTCAATGCTATATTGAGACTCCCCGAAAGTAAAATATCCGGGACTTAGATATTAGATTCTCTTAATCTAAACATAAATAGTTTAACATAAGATAAAATAATTTCAATATCGTATTTTTTCACAAAAAACAAAAAAAACGTATGTGAAAGTTGCACAAAAATTTAAAATTTTGAACAAAAAAGTCATTTTTCACACAAAAAAAGTCATTTTTATAACCAACATAACTTTAACCCTTATAATTTAGGACCTTAAACGACTTCCGTCATACTTAGCCGATGTATTAAGATAACTAAGTATCAATGATATATTATCATCCAAATCATTGCTAACCAGCTGAATATCAAGGCTTAAAGCCATATTCATAACTATTGAAGCATCTAAATATTTTCTGTATTTTCTAATTATTTCTTTCTTTTCTCTCGGATTATCGGCATCCAAAAAATCCATAAGAATCTGATGTTTATCAACATTATTATCGGTTTCGGAAATCCCTATTGGATTATCCGTTTGTTTTCCTTCACTCACATCTTTGTCATATGCATAGGAATCCACAGAACCTCTTTTTGAAAATTTCCGTGGCACACCTTCCAAAGAATTATCAAGTCCGTTAATTTCCGAACTATCATCTTCTTCATACAATCCACCGGAACGTGAATCCTCATAATTACGGGTATTATCAGGCTTTTCCACGATTTCACCATCACCGTCTGTAGAATAGATAACCCTTGTAAATCTTCCCGGACTCATAAACTCATCCAAAGGCCTTATCCAAAGAGAATATGGTGGATACATTCCCTGATAAACAACAAAATATTTCAAATTATCACTATGTCTTGCAACACCTTTAACCTGATAAATGTTCCCCTTAAAATGCCTGTAAAATCCGCCTGTTACCGGCACCTTAACATTTGAATCATCCTTACTCTCATTAACCCTTAGCATATAACCCCTTATCTTTGATATAATATATCAATCCTACGCTTCTTCTTTAAGCATATCCCTTATCTTCATAATAATTGCAGCTTCAAGTCTCTTCTTCTGAATGTCACAGGCA
>JAILOA010000205.1 GCA_024691065.1 Lachnospiraceae bacterium
GAGGTGCAAATATATTAAGCTTAACGGTAGTATTGTCCGGAGTAGTCTTCCCGTAAAATGCAGTCATCACGTCGATACATTTTACTCCTGCTGCCTTATAGAACCAGGTTCCGTTAATCTCCATCATAAGATTAAGGTCTGTGTCCTCACCATCAAAATTAATCTCAAAGAATACAGGATGCTTCTTCAAAAGTAACTCAACCGAAACACCATCCGAATCCTCGGCACTGCCCCAACGAAGTTGCGCATTGATTGCACCGGCATTGTCAGCTATGGTATCAGTCTCTGTCATCGATGGACTGAAAAATTCATCCTTCAAAATCTCTTTATAATCATCCAAAAGTGGCTGCGGAATACCATTTTCGGAGTTATTCGGATCCTCGATTTCAAGTCCGAGACGTCCGCGGTCCCTGAATTGATACATAGTAAATGCAGCGAGACTCTTTCTGTCCCTTGTAGCAAGCTGCCTTGCGAGCTCCTTCACACTGTCGCCCTGATGCTCGCCGCCCGTAACATCACCGTCATTATTAAACTCGGTAATTACCAGCGGACGAAGCTTTCCGTCGGTAATCACATCATATCTGTCCAATGTTTTATCTATAAGCTCTGCAAAATCAGTAACCGATTCCTTTACGGAATAAGTTTTACTGTCTTTTTCACATACATCAAAAGGCCATCCATAATGCAGCGATAAATAGCAGTCTGCGGACCATTCATCGGCTATCTGATAAGCACCCATGAAATCCTCCTCGTGCTCCAGGGTTCCGTTCGGATTAAGGAATCCGGTATCAAAAATGGTCGTTACATTTGGCGCATATTCTTTAATAATTTTGTGGAATCTTACGAAGAAATCTCCGATTTCCTTGAAGCTGTAGCGCTGATTGTGAGTGAACCAATCGCCCGCGCATTCATGGTTAATCCTTATTTTCATACGCCCAAAGGTACGAAGCTCCTTCGCAATATTTATAAGCTTTTCATCGTCACATTTACAATCAATTGTAAGAGTGAGGGTTACGTCCTGCCCATGGCGGCGGATGTCTCTCATCTGCTCAAATACAGGCTCCTTTGTTGCAACACCGGTTCCGCCGGTATATGGAAAATAATCATCATAAGGATAATCCCATTGAAAATGTATCTCCATATCTGCACATGCCACGCTGATTCGCTCAGGCCACTGCTTGTCATACGGATAATATGTATACATAAGTCCGATATTTCTGTGAGGACGTCCAAGCTTTGTGAGGATATAATCCTGATTTACGTACTCTCCTCTTTCACTTCCATCGCCTAAATCAAGGGCAATCTGTGCCGGTCCCAAATGCAATTTGCTAACCTTCTTAATCTCGTCAATTTTTCCCATAAAAACCTCCAATTAAGTATTTTCTTCTGATAATGTTTCGCATAAATTTTTGCATAACTTTTCGCATTTAAAAATTTTCACCAGTTAATAAAATAATTAAAATAACCAATAAAATCACTTTCCATCAGCTAATTTAAAAATAATTTACAAACGTAATTAGAACATAACTAAAACTAAATTCTCTTCATGTTAAATATAAACAATCACAGAAAGGAATTCATCCAATTTTTTAGAGATAAAATACTTAACTTTTGCTATTTATTGTAACTAAGTTTTTTCGATCCGCATCGCTTCATATTCATAAATATATTGACACTACCAACATCATCCGGAAAACTAAAGTATGTTTCACTTCCAACTCATAAATATGTGTATGTTTCACTTCCAACTCATAAACATGTGAATGCTTCACTTCCAACTCGTGAATATTTGGACTCTTATCCTCAAATTTTATTTCTCTTTATCTGAAATCACGTACGGATTTTCATAAACCTTCTTCAGATTTTCAACCGTATTATACTGCTCACCGATTATGAATTCCTTTGACCAGGTCATAAAGTAAACCCACGGAACCTTCGACTGAGAAAGCATTTCCGCAGACGGCAGGTATCCCAGCTCTGCCAATGCAGCGACCTTATTTTGGGTCGTCTCAAAAATCAATTTATCATACTGTTCCTTATAATCAGTAGGCTTATACTCAGGTAAATACTCATCAAGCGAAATAATATCAACATAATCATCACCGGGATAACCGGACTTAAGCCTGCAATTCCATACCCATAAAAGATTATCCAAAGACTTTACATTTACATAATAATCAAACATCAATTTATACAGCTCTTTTGCGACCTCAGGGCCTTTGCTTCCCCACCAGAACCATGTGCCGTCTGACTCATGAAACGGTCTCCAAAGCACAGGGATTTTATATTCCTTAAATTCCTGTAAAACCACTGCGATTTTTTCCATATCCTCATAAAATGCATTTCTCTCCGGGGTGCCCTCTACAAGCACTTTCGAAGGATCAAAATCCGTATTTTCGGCATAAAAGCTCTTGTCGCGCCCGCCCAAAGGTGAATACCAGTGAAAAGACAAAGTCACAATCTTCCCCTCAAG
>JAILOA010000328.1 GCA_024691065.1 Lachnospiraceae bacterium
AAACGAATCATTTCTCTTTAGCTGTTTCTTTCTTATTAGTAGTAAACCATTTCTTTCTCTTCACATCATCAGATGAAGTCTTGCCCTGAATCTCCTGAAGTTTCTTGGTAAGAAGCTTTCCATCTATATTTCTTTCAAGCATTCCGGCAACAGCCACGGAAATATCGCCCGTCTCCTCGGAAACGATAATGGTAAAACCATCCGAAATCTCGCTAATTCCAAGCGCTGCCCTGTGTCTGGTACCGAGCTCCTTGGAAATCCTATAATTATCGGACAACGGATAATAACAGGTCGCCGCAACAATTCTATCATCACGAATAATAACACCACCGTCGTGAAGCGGTGTATTGTGCTCAAATATATTCATTATAAGCTGACTGCTTATCGCCGAGTCAATCTTGATGCCGCTTCTAATGTTATCGTCGAGATCAATATTTCGCTCTATAGTAATCAAAGCTCCCGTCTTATGTCTGCCCATCTCCTCAACAGCCTTAACAATCGCTGTCAGACTTTCATCCGAAAATCTGAGCACCTTATCCTTTTTCTCTTCAAAAGGGATAAGATTGCGAACCATACTTCTTTCACCGAGCTGCTCCAAAGCCTTTCTAAGCTCAGGCTGAAATACGATAATCAACGCCGTGATACCAAGACCGATGGTTCTGTCGAATATCCACAGAATTACATTCATATCAAATATAAATGCAATCATGTACAATACAAACAGCACAATCAGACCTTTGCCGAGAGTCCACGCTCTGCTCTTCTTGACCCACTTTATTATTTTGTAAATCGCAAAAGCTAGAATCAACATTTCTACGATATCTATAGGACCGAGTTCAGGCAACGATAGAAATGTAAAATATTCTATTATCTTATTATAAAAATTGCTCATAGTGCACTTTTTTCCTCCGGCTCTTTGTCCTTCCTGCTACCACGCCTCTTGGCATTGAAACGCATAACACTACGCTCCATGGCATTCACCTTAAGCTTCGGAACGGCCTTTACATAATAATAATATTCATCGTCCTCGAACTGCATCTTCTCAACCTGCGCATAATTAAGCGGAAATCGGAAAAATATCAAAATCATCGCAATTACAAAGGAAATCGATATCTCAAGTATAAAATATAAAATTTCCATATTATTTGAAAACAGGAAATTCAATAACAGAAACAAAATCAAATCCAATACGCTTCCGACCACAATCGAAATATAAATAAAATACTCATTGTCATTCGTGCGTATCAAATAAACAACCACTGCCACCAATGCAAAAATCAGGACTTCCTCCTGCAAAGCCATCTTCGAAAACATTTCATCCATTACCTGGGTATAAAACAATGCATCCTCCGAACTTACGGAAACAACAAGATTTATTGCATTAAAAAGGTGATATATAAAAATTCCGGTACACATTGAAATCACGCCGACCGGTGTCAAAAAAATCCCCACCAGCAGCGGCATCAAATACGGCAAATGCAATATATGCAATATAATCATTCCTAATATTACATACATATGCGTTTTCTCAAGTCTCAGAAAAAGTAAATACAAAATTAACAAAAACATAACGACCAGACCGGACAGCGGAACCGAAACATAATAAATATTCATGACGGACACTGCCATCACCGCAAATAATATTATATTCTCCGGAAGAAATACCGAAACACCCGCAATACAAGCCAAAACATACCATTTTTGAATTATGGGACTATATCCGATCAAATAATTAGTTGAAAGCAATGCAGCGAGAACGAAAATGAATTTGCCAAGTATTACACATATTCTATTATGTTTTTTATAAAACTCTTCAATAAATTGCTGAAGAAGAACCAGCTTTGTCATTTAGATTCTCCCTTCTCTCTCTTGTAATAATCGGCCAATGCATCAACGCTTTTCCTGTATTCTCTAATCTTACTCTTATTTTTGTTATATTTCCCAAAATAATGTATCCCACACAGGATTCCCGCGACTATCATCACAATCAGGTAAGGTATCAACATCCCCCTGAGATAGTACATGTAATGATTAATAAAATCCTCGGTGAACAAATAATCGGCACTATAAATAGTTATAAGTATTGCTATTAGGAAATATGCTAAAGATAAATAAATTATATTTGCCAGAACGTGCATTCCCACATATCCGAAACGACTATAATTTACGAATTTTAATTCTTTTTTGTAATCCTTAGTCTCTTCCTTGTTGACCTTAATCATTAATCTAACTTTTTCTTCACTAACCATAGGCATACCTTCTGCATTTTTCTATATCTTATTAACTATACATTAAAAAATTTATTTTTTCAAGAGAATGTACTAATAGTTTTGTGAAGATTTTATTACAAACCTTAATGTTTATAGGATGTTTTCAAAACCTTTCACTTGTACTTTGGAATCGAAATTGCTATAATAACAAACCGTAGTCTTATTCAAATATTTTTATATAAATTTGAAATATATAAATTGTAGTCCTACACGATTTTTATAAAGGGATTTGAAATATTTAAATCGCAGTCTCACCGGATTTTTATAAAGGGATTTGAAATATTTAAATTGTAGTCCTACACGATTTTTATAAAGGGATTTGAAATATTTAAATCGCAGTCTCACCAGATTT
>JAILOA010000213.1 GCA_024691065.1 Lachnospiraceae bacterium
TTCTTTTATATCAATTCATATCCTTTAATTCGGATCTTGCTAACGGGATTGCAAGTGCAAAACTTAACACATCGGCGCAGGTTTGGCATATTTCCACACCTAACAACCCCAAGCATTGTGGTAAAATGAGGATTAGCGGGATAAAAAATATTCCGTTTCTGGATGATGAGGCTATGCTTGCCTTAACACCGCGCCCTATGGATTGAAGCATCATATTTGTCATGACTATTACGCTGAACAAAGGCAATACACATGACTGATAACGAAGTGCGACCCTTCCTATTGCAACCACCTGGTCATCATCCCTGAACCATCTGATAATTTCAGGAGCAAATATAAAGCACAATACCGCAACAAATGTTAAAAATACCGTACCCCATCTTACACAGAAGAAATATCCTTCTTTGACACGCTTCTTAATTCCGGCTCCGTAATTAAAAGAGCAAACCGGCTGATATCCCTGGCCGAAACCTATAAGCGCTGAGCATACAAACATCATAACCCTTGTAACAATGGACATTCCGGCAATTGCCGCAGTTCCGCCATATATCCCGGCATAATTATTGAGAAGCATAGTGGAAACCGCCGCGAGCCCCTGTCTGAAAAGGGATGGAGCACCTCCGTTTACTATTTCCAAAAGATAATGTCCGTTAACATGTATATTTTTAATGCTTAACCTGATATTTTTACCATTCATACTGCCTATCAGAAGCACTATAAAACTAGTAATCTGGCCGGTTATAGTTGCAAGTGCCGCTCCCGCAACTCCCCATTTAAGGACAAGAATAAACAATGGATCCAGAAATACATTTACAACAGCACCACACATGAGTCCTATCATTGCATAAAATGCATTTCCCTGAAATCTAAGCTGATTATTAATAACAAACTGCCCGGTCATAAACGGTGCACCGATAAAGATAATTTTCATATAGATTACTGTATCCTTAATGGTGGCATCATTGGCTCCTATGAAATAAGCAATTGGCTCAGCAAAGAAATTACCGATTCCGGCCAATATAACACCTATAGTAATGGCTATAAAAAATCCGGTTGAAGCCATATTTTTAGCTTCTTCCTCCTTATTGGCACCGAGCATCCTGGATAAATAGTTACCTGAACCATGTCCGCAAAAGAATCCCATAGCCTGGATTATTGCCATAACAGAAAATACAAGCCCAACGGCTGCAGTTGCCTCCGTGGAAATCCTGCCTACAAAATAAGTATCCGCTGCATTATAAATAGCCGTAACCAGCATACTGATTATGGTTGGTATGGCTAACTTTGTAATAAGTTTAGGTATAGGTGTTTCTGTTAGTAATTTACGACGATCTTCATTTGCTGTATTTATGGATTTATCCTTCGAAGAATTATAATCAATTTCGGATTTATTATTTTTATTACTCATTTTTAAATCAGCCTTCTTTTTTAACTATTTTAAAATTTACATTTTTTATATTTTAAACAATTTATATGTTTTCATAAATCAATAATCCCACTTTTCCCTAATAAAATCAAGGCTTTTATGTTGATTTGGTATTTTTTAAAATTTTTTTAAAAAAGTTGTTGACATTTAATAACCATTTGTATATAATATCACTTGTGCTTGAGAAAAGCACCAAGAAATGCGCGAGTGGCTCAGTGGTGGAGTATCGCCTTGCCAAGGCGAGGGTCGCGGGTTCGAATCCCGTCTCGCGCTTCTTTTTTTAC
Source organism: Lachnospiraceae bacterium (assembly GCA_024691065.1). Lineage (GTDB taxonomy): Bacteria > Bacillota > Clostridia > Lachnospirales > Lachnospiraceae > JAEEJA01. The sequence continues at coordinate 1,711 of JAILOA010000213.1, forward strand.
CCTTTTTGAAGGGTATTTTTTTTGCTCATTTTGATCTTAATTATAATATTAAAAATATTACCATATTTATTATAAATCCGATACTACTCCTAAGATGTAAATCTTAAGATTATAAAATATCAAAAATAAAAATCTAAAAACTATATAATATTATAAAAGGAATGAATCTCCCTTGTATATCAGGATTATTTATTCCTTTTTTATTACTTGTTTTATTTACATACTTTTTATATTATATCTCTTCCTCCAATAAAACGCTTACAACAGAGTGGGCCGGAAGTAAAACAATCATTTTATTATCTCTAAATGTAATATCCTTAAACTCATGTATTGCTACATTTTCCAAAGAATCATAATCATTGTATTCTCTTACATCCGAATCAAGAACCTTAGATTCTATTATCTTAAACTTTGAACCTCCGTCAATTAACAGCTCGCAGTCAGTATCAAGAGAAGCATTTGATAATGTAATAAATATTTTATCGTCTTTAATCGATACACTTTCGCTAATCATAGGGAAATAGTTACCTTCATACATAAGCTCCGGTGTCGACAGCGAAGAAGCTAAAAGCGTTGCATTTTGATGCTTTTTATACATATCAAACACGTGATAGGTCGGAGTCTTAATTAATCTCGTATCATCTTCGCGGCAGATAATAACGGATTGCAATACATTTACCGTCTGGGCAATGTTTGCCATCATTACGATATCTGAATGGTTATTGAAAATATTTAAGTTAATGGCTGCAAGAATCGCGTCTCTCATGGTATTCTGCTGATAAAGGAAAGCTGCATTCGTACCGTCTTCCACATCATACCAGGCTCCCCACTCATCCACAACAAGCTTAATCTTATGCTCCGGGTCGGTCTGCTCCATAACAAAGCTATGGTTACGGATAAGCTCCTCAATACGATTTGTGCGATACATAGTTGCATAATATTCATCATCCGGGAAGTTAAGCGCAGCGCCCTTCTTCTCCCACTCACCGGTAGGCAGTGTATAATAATGAAGCGCAATGGCATCGGCATTATATTCATTTAAATGTTTCATAAGTTCCCCGGTCCATGCATAATTAAAGCTGTCCGGACCGCAGGCAATCTTAAATGTCTTTTCTTTATTAAAGCTTCTTGCATAAGTTTGAAACTGCCTGTAAAGACTTGCATAGAATTCCGGTGTCATATTGCCACCGCCGCCCCAGTTTTCATTACCTATTCCAAGATACTTAAGACGCCACGGTTCATCTCTTCCGTTCTCACGCCTCATATCGGAATAATAAGATTCTCCATCATATGTAATATATTCAAGCCATTCTGAAAGCTCACGCGGTGTACCGCTTCCGACATTACCTGAAATATAAGCATCACAGCCTATAAGCTCGCAAAGCTCGAAAAACTCGTGAGTTCCGAATGAATTATCCTCGACAACGTCTCCCCAGGTCTTATTCAGAATTTTCCGGCGCTCCCCGACTCCGTCTTCCCATTTATAGGTATCTGCAAAGCAACCGCCCGGCCAGCGAAGCACCGGAATATTAAGCTCCTTAAGAGCCTCCGCAACATCCTTACGGATACCATTAATATTAGGGATTTGAGAATCCTTTCCCACAAATATCCCCTCATATACGCATCTTCCGAGATGCTCGGCAAAATGCCCGTAAATATCTTTGTTTATGGTGCTTTTCTTACAATCCTTATCAAATGTTAAATATGCATTTTTCTTATTCATATTAAACCTCCTGGTATTTATATGTATTTTTTTAATTTCATAATTCAGTTTTTTGGTCCACATATGTGTCAGTACCTTTTAGAATCGGGATCACCTCTTGGTTTTGCTTCATAATCCCAATTTTTGCTGCTCACATAAGCGCTGATACCTTTTAGAATCGGGATCACCTCTTGGTTTTGGCTTCATGATCCCAATTTTTGCTGCTCACATAAGCGCTGATACCTTTTGGAATCGGGATCACCTCTTGGTTTTGGCTTCATGATACCAATTTTCTCAGATAATAATAATTCCAACTTTCCATGTACAGTAATTATAACAAATATATCTCTA
>JAILOA010000398.1 GCA_024691065.1 Lachnospiraceae bacterium
TTAACATTCTCTTCGAGGGTTTCACGGTCATTTTGCTTATATTCAACCGCAATTACAGTTCCTTCACTGGCAAGCATAGCTGCCTCGATTGCAATTGATTCACCTGATATAACACAAATATTCTTGTGCTCATCAATTTGCATCTTGGAAAGGATAACGGAACGGATTTCCGATCCGACGTATTTTACGGAGCCGGAGTAAAACTTCTTGTTATCCATACCGAATTTAATAGTTGATCTGGAATTTGGATTTAATACTATCATACCTGCCGAAGCATTAATTCCACGGTCAATCATGTCAGAAACCTTATTTCTCTTAATCTCACCTTCAGGCTCTGAGCCTTCATTGTAGATGATTTCACATTCCCCGAGACCTACTTCCCACATTTTATAAAAAATGTCCTTATCGCCCGCTTCGGTAAATACCAATACGCAGCGGTGAGCTTCTACTGTAGGAATCAGATTTTTATTTTTTCTTGTAATATCAAGTATTTTAACATGCTCAAGATCAACATCGGTATTATCCGAAAAATACTTAAGCCATGATAAAATACTGGAATTATTAAAAAGTTGATTCGCCATAGTCCCTCCTTATTTTATTAAATGCATTTTGCCAAAAGTTCTTCCCACTTCTTATCAACATACTCCTGAGCAGCCTCGATAGTCCATTCATTTCCACTCTTGAAGCAATGAGCAAATCTGCCCTGTGTTTTCATAAATTCTTCAACAGGGAGCTTTTTCTTTGGTTCATATGTAAGATGATATTCACCCTCAACAACCTCATAAATCGGCCATACACAGGTATCAATAGCAAGCTTACAAATCTTTTGTAAATCCTGAGCCGGATACTGCCAACCTCTAGGACATGGAGTAAGTACATTTACAAATGTAGGTCCCTCTGTGTATATAGCCTTATGAGCCTTCTCATGAAAATCCTTCATGTTAAGGAACATTGTAGTCTGGGCAACATATGGTGAACCATGGGCTACCATAATTTCAGTAAGATTCTTCTGATTTTGCTTCTTACCGACAGATTCAATACCTGCAGGTGTTGTTGTAGCTGAAGTAAATCTTGGTGTAGCTGATGAACGCTGTGTACCGGTATTCATGTAAGCATTATTATCATAACAGAAATATGTATAATCATGTCCTCTTTCAAATGCTCCGGATAAGGATTGGAATCCTATATCATAAGTACCGCCGTCACCACCTATAGCAAGAATCTTTACATGCTCATCTTCTTTAATAAGACCTTTTTTCTTTTTGAAACGATATGCAGCTTCAACACCTGAAGCTGTAGCTGATGCATTTTCAAATGCAGTATGAATATATGAATCCTCCCATGCTGTATATGGGTACTGGAAGGAAGAAACCTCTAAGCAACCGGTAGCATTACAAATAACAGCCCTGTCCTCAGGATTAAGTGCTCTGGTCATTGCCCTACATACGATACCGGCGCCGCAGCCTGCACACAGACGATGACCCGGATGGAAACGTTCTTCCTTTTCCATTTCTTTCTTTAAATTGTATGCCATATAATCCTCCAAAATATACTAAATTATTTATCTTTCTCTCTGTCCGAGATGTGTATAAACCTCTCCCACATCTCCTGTCTTAACTATTTCCTGAAGTCTTTCAAATACGCTGTTTGCAGCATATACAGTGAAATCCCTTCCACCTAAACCGTAAATAATATCAATTAACTTAGGTCTGTTCGCTGCATTTATAACTGCTCCTGCAGTTTCCGCGAAAAGTGGTCCTCCTGCTGCGGAGAAGCCTTCGCTCTTATCCATACAAGCTACAGCCTTACAATTTGAAAGTACTTCACAAAGTTCCTCTGAAGGGAACGGTCTGAAGACTCTTATCTTTACAAGTCCGGCCTTTACTCCTGCTTCACGAAGCTTATCTACGGCTACCTTAGCGGTACCTGCGGAAGAACCCATAATTACCATGGCTATCTCTGCATCTTCCATCTTGTAAGCCTCGAAGAATGAGTATCTGCGGCCAAATGTATTGTAAAAATCATCCGCTACATCTAAAATTACTTTTTTAGCATTTTTCATAGCCTGGGCCTGGGCAACTCTTGCCTCCATGTAGTACGGAGAGATACCATAAGGGCCGACAGCCAGCGGATTTTCTTTCTTGAGAAGATAATTTTCAGGATTATATTCTCCTACGAATGCTTTTACCTTATCATCCTCTTCTAATTCAATATTTTCGATGGCGTGGGAAGTAATAAAACCGTCCTCACATACCATCAACGGAAGTCTGACACTCTCATGCTCTGCAATTCTGTGGGCCATGAGATAATTGTCATAAACCTCCTGGTTATTTTCTGCATATATTTGAATAAAGCCTGAATCACGCTCTGCCATTGAATCCGAGTAATCGTGATTAATATTTATAGGTCCTGTCAAGGCTCTGCAGGCAACTGCGAGTACTACCGGAAGCCTTGAGGATGCAGCAACATAAAGCACTTCATTCATATATGAAAGTCCTGCAGAGGAAGTTGCTGTTACAGCCCTGCAGCCTGCCGCCTCAGCACCAAGACATGCCGAGAGGGAGGAGTGCTCACTTTCTACACATATAAATTCCGTATCAACCTTTCCATCTGCTACATATTGAGCAAAGTATTGAGGAATTTCGGTTGACGGAGTAATAGGAAACATAGCAAATACATCCGGATTGATTTGTCTCATCGCGGTTGCAACGGCTTCGTTTCCTGATAATCTTTCTCTTATGCTCATATTTTAAACCTCTTTTATATTTATTTTCCTGATAAATCCAAATCAGATATTTTCTAAATGCAAACTATTCCGGGATTTTACGATTACTTCCCCGCTATATTAAATAAACCGGGAAAATAAAGTTTTATTCGTCCTTCCAGGTAATAGCCTTAAACGGGCATACCTCTAAGCATATACCGCATCCCTTACAATGATCATAATCAAAATCAGTTCTCTTGCCATCCTTAACCGGAATTGATGAATCCGGACAATATGGTGTACACATAAGACATTGCTTGCATACATCAGGATTCCAAACAGGAGTTCTGGATCTCCACTCACCGGTCTTGGTAAGCTCTGAAGTTCCCGGCTCATAGATTTCGCAACCTACTGTCATATCCTGCCAAGCTATATCTTCATGTATATCTTTAGCTTTAATACCCATTATTTTTCCACCTCCTGTACTTCATCCATGGATCTTCTGAGGCAAATAAGATTTCCCTCAATAACCTGAGGTTTCTTCGCAAATTTATGCTTATAAGAAGATTCCATATTCTTTAAAAATGATTCCTTTTCAACACATTTACTTACCTCTACAACAGCTGCAAGCATCGGTGTATTTGGGAAATATCTTCCAAGACAGTCAATGGAAATTTTTCTTGCATCAATAGTGCATACCCTTCCTTTGTAACCTTTAAGCTTAGGAATTATATCCTCCGGAGCTTTTCCCGTATTTACGATAATCGCTCCTTCTTCCTTTAAACCGGCGGTTACATCCACACTATCAAGCAAAGTTTCATCAACTACAACAACATAATCAGGCTCATAAATGTTTGAATGTACACTACATCTCTCATCTGATATTCTGTTGTAGGCTGTAATAGGTGCTCCAGAACGTTCCGGGCCATATTCCGGAAAGGACTGAACATATTGACCAGCTACAAATGCAGCATCTGCCAGTAACTGGCTGGCGGTTTTCGCACCCTGTCCGCCTCTGCCATGCCAACGTATTTCAATCATAATAAGTTCCTTTCATAAGTTTTTTTATATCAAGACATATATAAACATATCTGCAGGAAAGGTGTTTTGAATCTAACATTGCAGAAATTTTAGCATTTAATCGAAACCCCTTTTACATCCATAAATAATTAAAACAAGCAGATATGCTACTACAGTCTATGAAATACTAATTACTGAATGTTTTCTTGATTACCAATTCAACATTCTCATTATCCACACCAACCGTTACATCATCAGCAATATTGGCAATTATGGATTTTTCCAATTCATCCCAGGCATCACTGTTTTTTTCTTTCATTTCACTTAAGTTCTGCCTGTAAGTCTCCAAAGACCAATAGGATTGCATATTATAAGTCGAAACAGGATTAATCATACCTACACTGCAATAATCCAGACCGGAATAATCAATAAATGTATCGGACCCCTTATCATGTGAAAGCTTTAATCCAAATAAAGAACGAATCTTACCCATTATACCGATATCCTTCTTATTTTCGCCGCTTGTGGAAACCTTAACCAATTCATCTCTTTGAAATATATCTATTTCAGCCTTTGCCTCTATATGAAGTTCACAATTCATCTTACTGCGGTTTCTTTCACTTTGAAGATAAAAGATAGCCTCATAATCTCCAACAATTTCACAAATCATATTCAAAGCTTCTTCACTAAGAAGTCGAAGCTGTAAAGCCTGTTGTTGGGATAAATTGATATAATTACCGAATTTTTCAGATTCCTTCATGGCCCTCTTTATACCTGAACCATTACTGTTTATTATTATTTTATCAGTTTGCATAATAAAATCCTTTCAATATTTAATTAAGAACACGAATCATTTTCTTATTATCTATTATATATTTTTCTTATTTCAGACCTAACATATACTTTAACATAAAAGCCCGTAAATAGCAAATAAAAACCCTTATTTACACAACAAAAAATATAAAATCACCTAAAAAATACGGGTCCGGTAAAATTCTCACCAAAACCCGTATTATAAAAAACAATTTAAATATATCAGGATTTATAATTTTTTCGCTGCATTCGCTATATTCGCAGCTGCTTTCTTCTGGTCATTAAATGCTTTTATGCTGGCATTAACCTTATTATTCAATGGTTTAAGGTCTTCTATAAGTAATTTATCTTTTACAAAGATTTTATCAATACCAGTCTTTCCGATTCCATTTTTTAAATAGTTATTAACCACATCAAAATTATAATTTCCAACATTCGCAGTTTTCCTGTCATTTTGTTCCAATAAGGTTTTATTGGCTTTATAAGTATCAAGAATATTCTTAAAATCATTTATCTGACCATTCCACAAATCTGCATGATTAGTCTTCATATAATCGCATAAATCATCTCTGATTTTATTAAATAATTCCACATCCTTAACCTTTGTAACAGGATTTTTAATTGTATCGGTTTCAATCATATACCTTAAAACCCTATTGGCATTGATTTTTCTGATAATATCATTAGCATTTTCACCATTATTTATAATTTGGTTTCCATCTTCCGGATTTGCCTCCTTCAAATAATCGATAAAAAGCTGTCTGCTGTCATTTTTAATCACATCAAGTGCAAGTGCCTTTTTATCCGGATAAGGACATTGCAATTTTTGATTATTACCTGCTCTTGTCAGATTTATCTGGTTTAAATTCTTATCAAAGTCTAACTTTTCCTGCATTCTGTCCAAATCAGCAGGAAGAGCACGTGTATTTTGTTTTCTGTTATTGGTGTCCGTGTTAATAAAGCTTTCTATTTCTACCTTTGACTGTGCATTTAAACGATCTGTTGTATTAATAAGATCATTGTTTGCATATCTGTCATTGATTTCTTTGTAATTTTTTGCAATTTTATCTAATGTCACAAGACTTTTTTTGGCTTTTTCAAGGCAAGTTGTATCTACCTCATTTCCTTTGAGTGTTTCTTCTTCAATCCTGGACTCTTCGGCTTTTATAAAATTTTCTGTCGCCGCAAAGGCTTTTTTTGCCCTGGAATGTAAAACCTTATAACCCTCATTAATACCTGTATATCTCATACCACTTCCATAAAACAAATTCTTATCTGTATTTTTCATATCATTAACAAGTTCATTTGTCTTTTTAATCATATTATCATAAAAATTTCTTAATGGAACTGTTCCGGCATTGATAGCTTTTAAATCTTTAAAATCCGTATAAATCCGGTCTTCGTTTTTATAAGCATCAACCATTGCGGATTCATTCTTCTTCCAGTTAAAAAATTTATTATCTCTTTTAAAACCACCCTTTGCTTCATCCCAAATAAGCGAAAACATATTAGAATGTTTTGTTCTGTTATCTACTGAATGTTGTTTAACATACAAATCATTCATTCTTAATTTACTGATTTCATCATCACTTAGAATTTTTAAATGATTGGGTTGTGGTTTTTCGTTCTCTGCCGTTTTATAATATTCATTTCCAAGAAGTATAGCCTCTTTAACATCATTCAATCTATTTAATGCATGTTTAATTTCCCTATGGCTCAAATCATAACCCATCAACATAGATGTAAGTACCTCAGGTTTTAAATTCAATATATTTTTAGCTGTATCTTCCGGAATAATCATAAAATTTTTAAAAGGAAAAACATTTCCTAAACTTATTTCGTCTTTACCTTTATGAGCAAGTCCGAAGCTTAAATCATTATCAATTCCCTGAATTCCCACAAGCTTTCTTACCTGCTGACCGTTTTCCATTACATTATCGAATTTGTAAGTAAAATTAGCTCCGTGTCTGTCCGGATTTCCACATATATAATCCAAAATCTGCATATTCGCAAGATCTTTTATTAAGGATGGTGAATTATAAACCATTTTACGATTATATTTAAGTATATCATTTGATGTATTAAATGTAGCGCTATCCTGACCGGCAGCTGTTTCCATAAATGTACCCTTATATGTTTTATCTCCGATAACAACATGCATATTTTTGGATTTAGCTAATAAATTACCGCATCCTATAAGTTCAGCAACGGTACTCATGGCAGAATTTCTCTTATCATTTTGCTTTGTGTAATCAATTCCGTAATAATTAAATTTTCCTTTTCCCAACGGAATATCATACATTTCCTTTGCTTCATCAACTAATTCCACAAGTTGACCTTTCACATGACTAAATTCCTTAAATAATTCTTCTACCCTTTTATATTCCTCGCTGTTTTTTGCATAATGCTTTCTATCAACAAACATCTGGAAATCATTATTTAAATGTTTTTTAAATAAATTTTCGAATTCTTCCTTGTTTTTCATAGAAGATAATAATTCTTTTCCGGTTTTAAAATAAGGAGTGGTAGTTATATTCCTTTTGTAAAAGCTCATAAAGTTGGAATTGTTTTTTAATAAAAAGCGAACTACAGAAGCTTTTAATTCATCATTTCCTGCAAGTGTAGCAACGCTATTTTTAATTTGTGAATCAGTAGTATATTTTTTATCAAAAGGCGTGAAAAATCCATCAATTACTTTTCCGTTTTCATCCTGTTGTTTTAAACGTATTCTGGAAGAAGAAGCTGCACCGAACTTTTGAATGTTTTTATCTTTAAATGTAACGGTTACGGATCTTGAATCCTCAAATAAATCCTTAAAGTTAAATTCGTCAACATTCTTATCAGCGAGTGCATCATGGAAAAGCTTTATATCCTTTGCTATAACATTTCTGAATTTCCAATATGTATCCATCTCATTTTTACTCAAAAGGGATGTATCAATACTTTCATATGTATAGGCACATTTTATGTATTTTTCATATATATCTTCCAATTCTTTTCTGCTCATTAGCTTTTGCTCACCTGATTCCAAATGAGTTTGTATCTTTTTGTTTACATCGGAAAGATCCTTATAAAAGCCCAGTAAATCGTAGTTATAAGCAAATTTAGCCTTTAAGATATCCAAATATGTCTTATATTGCCCTACTCTTTTCGAAGCTCTGCTTTCAG
>JAILOA010000408.1 GCA_024691065.1 Lachnospiraceae bacterium
TGCCTGATATTTAAAGGGTGCAAACTCGATTTATTTAGAGGAATATGCCTGATATTTTAAAGAGTGCAAACCTGATTTATTAAAAGGATATACCTGATATTTAAGGAGTGTAAACCTGATTTATTCAGAGAGATATGCATGATATTTTAAAGTGTGCAACCTGATTTATCAAACGTATATTATGGAGTGTAAAACAGTTAGCAGAGAAATGGATGTGGTAAATTGTCAAAGATAATTGTAGGTATGTCGGGCGGTGTTGATAGTGCCGTCACGGCATATTTGCTGAAGCTTGCGGGACATGATGTAATTGGTGTTACATTAAGAGTCTGGATGTCTTCAGATGGCAAGGATAGCAGGTGTTGTGAGATAGATGACGCGAGGCGTGTGGCTTGGAAATTAAATATGCCATACTATGTTGTTAGTTGTCTGTCTGAATTTAATAATCTTATAACCGCACCGTTTGTGCTTTCCTACCTGAATGGAACCACACCGAATCCCTGTGTTCTCTGCAACAGATACATTAAATGGGATAAAATGCTTGAATCTGCGGAGGTAATGGGCGCGAGCCACATAGCGACGGGACATTATGCTTCTGTAGTTCAGAAGGAAAACGGTCGATTTACCGTAAAGCGAGCTAAGTACGCCCAAAAAGACCAGACATATATGCTTTACAGGCTCACCCAGGAGCAGTTATCCGGAACGATTATGCCACTCGGTCAGCTTAGCAAGGAAGAGGTTCGACAAATTGCAAGAAGTGCCGGTATTCCGGTGGCTGAGAAGAAGGATTCGCAGGAAATTTGTTTTGTAACTGACGGAAACTATTCAGATTATGTAGAAGAAAATGCAGCGCAGGTCGTAAATTACGGTGGAAATTCTGTCGATAAAGATGCAGATAAATCATTATTTTCCGGTGGGAATTTTGTTGATAAAGATGGAAATAAATCAGTATTTTCCGGTGGGGATTTTGTTGATAAAGATGCAGATAAATCAGTATTTTCCGGTGGGAATTTTGTTGATAAAGATGTAGATAAATCAGTATTTTCCGGTGGAGATTCTGTTGATAAGGATGTAGATAAATCTGTATTTTCCGGTGGGAATTCTGTTGATAAAGATGCAGATAAATCTGTATTTTCCGGTGGGAATTCTGTCGATAAAGATATAGATAAATCTGTATTTTCCGGTGGGGATTTTGTTGATAAAGATGGAAATATTCTCGGACGGCATAGGGGAATTATTCATTATACAGTAGGTCAGCGAAAAGGGCTCGGGCTTTCACTCGGGTATCCTGTGTATGTAACGAAAATAAATGCCGCTAAAAATGAGGTAGTAGTTGGCAGTGAAGAGTCTCTTTATAGTCGTGAAGTAATATGTAATGATTTGAATTTCTTAAGTATTCCGGAGCTAAGAGAGGGCGAGAGATTACGCTGTACGGCTAAAATCAGGTATCATCACAAGGCTCAGGCGGCATATATAGAATTATATGATTCCGATAAGGTAAAGATTAGTTTTGATGAGCCGGTCAAGGCAGCCGCGCCCGGACAATCAGCGGTGTTTTATGATGATGAGGATTGTGTAATCGGAGGCGGAATTATAATATAATAATCAAACAGGACGATACATTTAGCCTTTATTTAAAATCACAGGCAGAATGATGTGTTCAGCTTGTATTATTTTTTACAGAACGTTACATTAAAATTTGTATTATTAATCACAGGCAGAATGATGTATTCAGCTTGTATTATTTTACGCAGATCGTTACATTAAAATTTGTATTATTAATCACAGGCAGGGCGATATATTTCACTTGTATTAATTATCACAGGTGTGATAATATTGTGTGAGTGCATTTAAAAGAAAAATAAAACATTCATATATGTCTTTAAATATAGAAAATGTTTAGCTGGTTTTTTGAACTTGAAATATAAATTATTTTATGAGAATTCTGCAAGATTGCTGATAATTCCGGAAAGGATGAATGTTTATGACTATCACGCAAATTAAATATGTTTTGGTGGTTGCAAATTCTTCTTCAATCAGGGAGGCGGCGACAAAACTTTATGTTTCACAGCCTGCGCTTTCAGCCAGTATAAGGGAGCTTGAGGAAGAACTTGGCATCCTTATTTTTGAAAGAACTAATAAGGGAATATCTCTCACTGATGATGGCAGGGAGTTTCTGACTTACGCCAAGAAGGTCATAGGGCAGTATGAAATTTTAGAGGACAGATATATTTCAAAGAACAGCGACAAGGAGCGGTTTTCCGTATCGACGCAACATTTTAATTTTCCTATAAAAGCTTTTACAAATGTAATAAAGGAAAATTATCCGGAGAAGTTTGCATTTTCCATCCACGAGACCAAAACTATGGAGGTTTTGGAGGATGTGAGAAGTTTAAAAAGCGAGGTTGGAATCATTTCATTTTCAGGCGCGAATGAGAAGGTGATTAAGAAAATAATGAAGGAGTATGGACTTGTCTTTACACCTCTTATGATTAGGGAGACCTATGCCTATGTATGGAAGGACCACGAATTGGCGGGACGTAAGGAGATTTCCATAGAGGAGCTTTCCGATTATACCTGCGTTTCCTTTGATCAAAGTGATAACAGTAATTTTTATCTGACCGAGGAAGCTATGGCAGATTATGATTTTAAGAAGCACGTAAAGTCCGATGACAGGGCGACTTCGATGGAAATTATCGCTGAGCTGCATGGATATGCAATCGGCTCGGGTTTGCTTGCCGGGGATGATGTAATATTAAAGGGCCTGGTCTCAATAAAACTTAAGGAAGAGGACCCGCTGACCATTGGATACATAGTGAGAAAAGGAGCCAATATGTCAGTTTACGGCGAGGCTTTTGTGAAGGAATTATTGAAGTTTAAGGAGATATAAAGAAACAATAATTAAATTATATTTTCGGGAAATGTTAATGGAATTATTGTAACACAAAGAAATATAGGGATTTTTATGAAGCTATAATTTTGGGGATTGAGCCTGAGATTATAGCTTTTTTGTTACAAACTCCTTGACAGTCTCCAAAATTTTAATGACAAACTCCTTGACAGTTTAGTAGATTTTTCTTGGATTTTACTGACAAACTCCTTGACAGTCTCTCCAATTTAGTTCACAATTATTTTATCTTTTATTGCTGAAAATTTGATTGTAAATAGAAAGTTTAATACTATTTAACCAGGAGGTTTTCAATGGATAATTTTAATTTTTACAGCCCTACGGAATTCGTGTTTGGTAAGGGCAGAGAGAATGAAGCAGGAGATTATGTCAAGAAATATGGAGGTAGCAAGGTTCTGATTCATTATGGCGGAGGTTCCGCAATAAAATCAGGACTTGTTGACAGGGTAAAGGATTCATTAACAAAGAGCGGTTTAGAATTTGTCGAGCTTGGCGG
>JAILOA010000219.1 GCA_024691065.1 Lachnospiraceae bacterium
AATGTATTTGTAATATAATTAATAGATAGTTGTATGTAAAGGGGCTGTGTAGAAACAGCCCTTTTTATGTTGACAAATAAAAAAAAAAATATAATAATTATGTTAATTAAATTCGTTTATAATATTTATAAAATTGTAAAATGATAATCAATAAAGGAAAATACTACTACTACATTATAATATAACATTAATCGTATTTTCGTAAAATGAAAAAGAATTAAGTATAATATTTTGGAGGGAGTCTTTTATGAAGAGTATTATTAGAGCTATATTGCATGTGTTTGTACTGGTATTGTTGGTTTTAGGTGGAAGTTCTGTGGTTGCGGGAGCGGAAGAGTCAGGACAGATAGAAGCGCTTAAAATACCGACAATTAAGGTTGTTACCGAGACGGGGGAGGACCCTACCTGTGAGTTTGTAACTCCTCCACAGGGCTATGCCGGAATCGGACTGATTAATAATGAATATGTTGTTTGTGATGTGGAATATTATGATTCCAATAATGAGAAAATAGTTGATGAGACAGCTAAAATCAGGGTGAGAGGAAACACATCCGCAACTTATCCTAAAAAGCCATTTATGATTAAATTTGAAAAAAAGAAAGGTTTTGATTTTTGTACGGATAAAGGAACAAAGAAGTGGGTACTTTTATCAATAGGAGATAATTTTTCGTTTTTTATGAGTAATATGGCGGCTAAGATATGTGGGGTAGAATGGCAACCTCAGTTTCAATATGTAAATCTAACGATGAACGGAGATTATCGTGGAAGCTATGTATTGGTTGAAGCTGCAGATACAATGGTAAAGGATTTGGATGTTGATGATACAGGTTTTATGATAGAGTGTGATCCTTATGCCTGGAATGAGGATATAAGTTTTAATACTAATTATATTAGTGGTGCATTAGAATATACGTTCAAATACCCTGATGATGAATTGCTTACAAACGAAGTTATATCTAACACACAAAAATATATGATAGATATAACCAATACATTATTTAGTACCGGTGAAGATTATTTAGATGCCATAGATGCTAATTCTTTTGCTTCCTGGTTTTTAGCGAAGGATTATCAGTTAAGTATTGATTTATGGGGATCTAATATTTACTATTACAGAAAGAATTCCGAAAGTAAGCTTCAGATGGGACCTACATGGGATTTTGATAATGATTATAAGGATGAGGAAAATGTATGGTCAGCTGTGCATAGGTCAACAGGATTAGTATATTCTGAAAGTTTATTTAGTAGAGATTCTTTTAAAAAAATATATAGAAATCAATTCGAAAAAAATAGAAATATATATGAAAAAATTAAGCTTTCTGCAGAAAATTATGTTGATATATATGGTGAATCATTGCAGGAATCATGGAATAAGAATGCTGAAAGATGGGGAAGTTCTGTTCTGAATGTAAAAACTGAGTTAGAAACATTTATTGAAAAATACAGAAAGAGAACCAAATGGATAGATGAGCAGACTAAAAATTGGTCCCTTGATTTTACGGATTATTATAAAGCTTTGGAAGAGGCTTCTGCCTACAATTTGGATGAATATGAAAATGGAAATATATTGCAGGAGCTTTTAGATATTGATGTGTATGATGTGTCCTTTACACAGGAACAATTAAATGAAACGACAGAATCAATTAGAAATACATTCACTATATTAGTTAAGAAGAGTACAGAGGAAGAAACTTCCGGTGAGGTGGTGACACCGAGTGCAGTAGTGACACCAAGTGCTGTAGTGACACCGAGTGCTGTAGTGACACCGGGTGCTGTAGTGACACCGGGTGCAGTTGTAACGCCGAGTGGAGTGGTAACAGAGGAGCCTGCGACGACAGCGAGTGTGGTGGAAACAGAGGAGCCAACGGAAGCTCCAGCGGAGCCGGCAACAACAGCAGGTGTTGTGGAAACGGAAGAGCCAGAGGAGCCGGCAACAACGGCGAGTGTGGTGGAAACAGAAAGCCCAACAGAAGCACCAGCAGAGCCGGCAACAACGGCGAGTGTGGTGGAAACGGAGGAACCAACGGAAGTACCAACAGAACCAGCATCAACGGCGAGTGTAGTGGAAACAGAGGAACCAACGGAAGTACCAACAGAACCAGCAACAACGGCGAGTGTAGTGGAAACAGAAGGTCCGACAGATGCTCCAACAGAGCCGGCAACAACGGCTAGTGTGATAGAAACAGAAGAGCCGACAGGAGCACCAACAGAGCCGGCAACGACAGCGAGCGTGGTGGAAACAGAAGAACCGGCAGAGCCTGTGACAACAGCTGGCATAGTGGAAACGGAAGAGCCAACAGAGCCGGCAACAACAGCGAGTGTAGTAGAAACAGAGGAGCCAACGGAAGCACCAATAGAGCCGGCAACGACAGCTAGTGTGATAGAAACAGAGGAGCCAACAGAAGTACCAACAGAGCCGGCAACAACAGCTAGTGTAATAGAAACAGAAGCTCCGACAGATGCTCCAACAGAGCCGGCAACGACAGCGAGCGTGGTGGAAACAGAGGAACCAACGGAAGTACCAACAGAACCAGCAACAACAGCGAGTGTAGTAGAAACAGAGGAACCAACGGAAGCACCAGCAGAGCCGGCAACGACAGCGAGTGTAGTGGAAACAGAGGAACCAACGGAAGCTCCAACAGAGCCGGCAACGACAGCAGGTGTAGTGGAAACAGAAAGCCCAACAGAAGTACCAACAGAGCCGGCAACAACGGCAAGTGTGATAGAAACAGAAGCTCCGACAGATGCTCCAACAGAGCCGGCAACAACGGCTAGTGTGGTTGAAACAGAAAGCCCAACAGAAGTACCAACAGAGCCGGCAACGACAGCGAGTGTAGTGGAAACAGAAAGCCCAACAGAAGTACCAACAGAGCCGGCAACAACGGCAGGTGTAGTGGAAACAGAGGAGCCAACGGAGCCGGCAACGACGGCGAGTGTGGTGGAAACGGAGGAACCAACAGAGCCGGCAACGACAGCGAGCGTGGTGGAAACAGAGGAACCAACGGAAGCACCAACAGAGCCGGCAACAACGGCGAGTGTGGTTGAAACGGAAAGTCCAACAGAAGCTCCGACAGAAGCACCAGCAGAGCCGGCAACGACAGCTAGCGTGATAGAAACAGAGGAACCAACGGAAGAACCGGCAGAGCCGGCAACAACGGCAAGTGTAGTGGAAACAGAAGCTCCGACAGATGCTCCAACAGAGCCGGCAACAACGGCAGGTGTAGTGGAAACAGAAAGCCCAACAGAAGTACCAACAGAGCCGGCAACGACAGCTAGCGTGATAGAAACAGAGGAACCAACGGAAGAACCGGCAGAGCCGGCAACAACGGCGAGTGTGGTGGAAACAGAGGAGCCAACGGAAGAGCCAGCAGAGCCGGCAACAACGGCTAGCGTGATAGAAACGGAAGAACCAGCGGAGGCAGCAACAGCGACGCCGAGTGTAGTAGAAACAGAAAGCCCAACAGAAGCACCAGCAGAGCCGGCAACGACAGCTAGCGTGATAGAAACAGAGGAACCAACGGAAGAACCGGCAGAGCCGGCAACAACGGCAAGTGTAGTGGAAACAGAGGAACCGACAGAAGCTCCAACTGAGTCAACAGTACCTACAGCAACTCCAAGTGTAATAGAAACAGAAACCCCTGAGGTAACAGAAACGCCTGAAGCAACAGAAAAGCCTGAAGCAACAAGAACACCGGAAGCAACAGAAAAGCCTGAAGCAACAAGAACACCGGAAGCAACAGAAACGCCTGAAGAAACAGAAACCCCTGAGGTAACAGAAACACCTGAAGCAACAGAAACACCTGAAGCAACAGAAACGCCTGAAGCAACAGAAACGCCTGAAGCAACAGAAACGTCTGAAGAAACAGAAACACCGGAGGAGACAGAAACACCGAAAGTAACACCAACATCGGAAACAACAGAGGAACCGGAATCAAAGCCAACACCGGAAGCAACAGAAACACCTGAAGCAACAGAAACACCGGAAGCAACAGAAACACCGGAGACAACTCCTGTACCGGTTGCTACAGCGACACCGGAAGTTACTCCTGTAGCAAACACAATAACTACACCTGCACCGGAAGCAGTATACACACCGTCGCCTACACCTGTTGAAACCTCAAATTCCGGTGGCGGATCCATAATAAACGTAGGTTATACTTTCGAAGACGGGTACTATATTTACACCATTACTGATATTGTTTGTGTTTCAAATATTGCATCAAGTTCTAACGATTCAAAAAATAAAACTATCTATCAAGTGAAAGTAACAGGATTAACAGAGGAAGGTTTAAATGCCAAGACACTCAAGCTTCCGATAGCAGGAAAGGTAACTGATTCTAACGGAAATGCAGTTACATATAAAGTAATATCTCTTGAGAAAAATGCATTTAATAATGCCAAGGCCAAGAAGATTATACTAAATAAGAGATTTAAAACAATACCTGAAAATTGCTTTGCAAATTGTAAGAGACTTAAAGTGCTGATTTTGAAAGGAAAATTAAAAAAAGTTCAAAAGAATGCATTTATAGGATGCAGGAGGACTATAAAGATTAAGGGCAAATATA
>JAILOA010000024.1 GCA_024691065.1 Lachnospiraceae bacterium
ATTTGGAAACCTCTATGATGCCATTGATTTCAAGAAATATCCCGCACAAAAGAGAGCTATGAATGCTCTTTTCGTCAATACATTTGCAATGGGAGAAAATCCAAAGGGCAATATCGCTTCCTTAAGTTTTAATTTAAAGAGCTTTAGAAATGCAATCGTAAACGGACAGGTTGTTTACGATATGGAGTCCGGTAGTAATTATAACCTTATTGGTACTAATCAACTTAAGAATCCTAGTACCTCCGTGAAATTATCACTTCAATATCTGGATACATTCATTAAAACCCTGGATTACATTAGCAAGGTAAAGCCTTACTCGATAGCCGATTCGCTCGATGTTGACAGCTTTATTGATCAAAATTGTAACATTAAGACTAATGAAATTAATTCCAAACTTGGTATTAAAAATGCAGGTCCGGTTAATACGGGAACAACCAGGAAATTTGTTAAAAAATCCAATAGTAATGATATAGATGAAGATAATGATTTTAGCTTATTTAGCAATGAGAATCAGGAAGCAAATCAGCCTAAAATGCAAACCGTAATAGTTCCTGAAATCAAGAATGTTACAATCAGGAAGGTAAATGATGGTGTTTATCTCTCGAATAAATTTAAATATAAGCTTTTAAATCTCAATATGTCCAAAAACGAGGCTTGGAAAAAGCTGAAAGAGTTGGATTCCAAACCTCATAGCGAAAGGGATAATGACCTAAGATTTTCACTCATTATTACCAATTCTTATTGGAAATATGTCAAGGATGATGAGGCATTTTCTCTTACGGACAAGGACCGCGAGTATCTTTCAAACAGATTAAATACCGATCCTTCATTTGCAAAGAATCTTGAAAACATAGTAGAATTCGGCTTTGGCGAAAGATTCTGGGGCAATTTGGACTTATTTGTTCCATATATTTTTCATAACAAAAATTATGAGGTTCAAGATAAAAGTAAATATCAGGAATTCAGAAATAACTTAAAAAAGGAATCCATCATAAAAGGTGATGATGACATCGTAGAATTTGATCAGAAAAAAATCGATTCTATTAACAGCCATATGGAAGTTGAGGTTAAAGCATTTATAAACCATTGGAAGACTTTCGATACCGAAAAGGATACTTATAATAATAAACTTTCCAACGAGATTAACTTATCGTTTAATACTCTTAAAAATGATTTGGTGTCCGGTCAGAATTCTTACGATGCCGTACTATTTGATGATAATCCTAAATATGATTATTCAGCTGCTGCCGGTATCATTGCCCGCTCTGAAATGGGTGATCCAAACTATATAATCACGGAATCCGTGAGCGATCAATACTATGAATGGAAAAGAAAGCTTGATGCAAGGGCGACAGAGCTTGCAAACAGCCGTGATTTTGTAATGTATATTAAGGAGAACGGACAAAACATTATCAGTGGCGATATCTACGGATTTATCGGTGGATATATGGAATACAAGGATAAGATTGCAACTCTGGACAGATTAATAAGCACCGGTACCAATCCTTTCTTTGTTAATAAGCCGGCCGAAAATACAAAGGAAGCCTACAAGGCCGAATGTAAGAATATCATAAAAAATGCAAAGGATAACATTAAGACTTTTTCGGACTCAAATGCTATTGAGGCCGCAGACTATATCCTGGCCAATACATTTACAAAAAAAGCTGCCGAAGTATCATTTTTCAAGCGCCTTTTGACTGAGGATAGTACCGCTCTTGATACAGGAAAGATGAATCGCGAAATTGAAAAGGCAAGACGAGAGCTTTTGGATGATCCTGCTTTCAAGACAGCACTTTCAAAACAGCTGTCACCTAAGAAGTTTTATGAAAAATATACAGAAACTTTAAATGAAGAAGCAAACAATAAGATTAAGGCAGAAAATACCAGAAAGAAAGACATCAGAAAGACAAGAGGTGAAGAGGCCCGTATCAATAAATTTATGTCGGATAATAATCAGACTATTACCGAGGAGCAGGCTAAGGAAATAAAAACTGCCTATGAAAATCTTCTTGAGTATAATAAGTCCAAGTCCCCTTCGGATACTATGAAGAAGTTTTCAAATGCCTTAAAGGAAGTAGTTGATGAAATGGGAGCTGACGGCAAGAACACAAGTATCAATATGCTTAAGCTTCATAATCTTAATAAATATACCCTTAAGTATTATGATAAGCGCCAGGGCTGGTTATTCAGTCCGCAGACCGACGATGGACAGTCACGTCTTGCTACAGCTGAGAAGCTTACAAAGACAATGGATAAAATCATTAAAAAAATGAGGGCTGATAACCCGCAGATTTCAAAGAGTAATCCGGCTCCTGCCAACAATGCAGCTACCAAAAACTCCACTGCAAAAAAGGTCCCTGCCAACAATGTAGCTACCAAAAACCCCACTGCAAAAAAGGCTCCTGCCAAAAACTCCACTGCAAAAAAGGCTCCTGCCAAAAAATAAAAGAATAAATTAATTTTAAAATATTTAAAAAACAGCTTAATCCGGCTGATATTTACCCGCTTTTAGGCATAATACGGAAAATTAAAAACAGCTTAATCCGGCTGATATTTACCCGCTTTTACGCATAATACGGAAAATTAAAAACAGCTTAATCCGGCTGATATTTACTTCCTTTATCAAACAAATGATGAAAGGAGTTCTATATCAATTAAGGATTAAGCTGCTTTTTTATGAATATTTCATTTAGTATGGTTACTTGTTTTCTAGAATAAATATGGGTGCTCCCAAAGGTTCAGCTTGGTACCGATTCCTTTTTCAAGAGCTTTCTCGTAACATTTCTTGCCCCAGGCTACGTCTTCAACAGGCATACCACCTACGGAATAAATGATAACCTCATCATCAGAGGTTCTGCCCTCTGCCTTGCCGGAGAGAATTGCACCAAGGTTTACAATCTTATCCTTGGAAAGCTTTCCGTCGTGTACAAGATCCAACCAGAGACAACCCGGAATATATACGGTATTGTATGTCGGATAAGGATATTCTTCTGACCACGCCTCATATAACTTCAGGTTATCACAGACAAGTTTTGCCTTACCGCTGCATACGTACTCATCGGTAAAATCGCAGGAACCCGGTACACAGAAGAGGGCGCCCGGTTTAATCCAGGACTCATCAATCTGTGGATACTGAGATCTGTCCATACCCATGCTTGTTGAGGTTGCAAAGCTTAAGATATCCGAATCCCTAACGCATTCCTCAAGGGTATCAACAACAGTAATTGTAGTAAACTGGGGAATATTTTTCTTTACAAAATTGATACATCTGTCGATTGATTCCCGGCCACGACCTTTGATTTTCAATGTATGGAGAGTAGGTCTAAGTGCGGCAAATGTTTCGATCGCCGTGATATTGATAACGCCGGGACCGACAATTCCGAGTACTTCTGCATCCTTAACCGCAAGATTCTTAACACCGACACCCGGGATACCTGATGTACGATAAGCAGAAAGGAGGTTTGCGGACATAAGTGAAAGTGGAGCTCCGGTATCCTTATCATTTAACATAACCATAAGAATTGATCTTGGAAGTCCCTTTTCCCTGTTCTCAACGTTCGAACCATACCATTTCATACCTGCCATATCAGTCGCGCCACCTACATAAGCAGGCATCGCCATAAATCTTCTGTCAGGGCCGTTCTTCGGCATATTAGGAAACATCGGATGATCCGGGAATGTAATCATTGTTCCGTGGGAGTTTCCGTTTTCACCACCCATCAGATAATCACCTTTATCCAATGTAATAAGAAGTTCCTCCATACATTCAGTACATCCGACTACATCATTTACTCCTGCGGCAAGCATATCTGCCTCACTCAAATATAAAATATCTAAACTTGTATCACTCATGCGTTTGTCCTCCTTAATAATTTATTTTGAAATTTTTCCATATTTTCTTTGCTATGATATTCCTGATATAATTCATTCTCCATAGCCATAACTTCCTTAATGGCATAAGGCTTAAACAATGGCCTTTTTACCTTGGTTTTAACCCATATAAATGAATATGTTCCAAGTACCAGAAGTGTAACTAAAACTACCTTATATAATGAAAGCTTTACTTCCCATGACGGGTCGATATTGTAAATCATATAGGCTGAACCGAGCATACCGAGTATCGGTACGGTGTAGCCCAGAGGAGTTTTAAAGTTACGCGGTGCATTTGCAAGTCTTCTCCTCAAAATGATTACATTCAGATTGGAAATAATATAACTGATCAGCCAGAGAACCGCTAACACCGAAATCATATATGAAATCGACGATGTGGATGAAAGGCCGGTTACATTTAATGTAATAAATATAGCTGTTTCCAGGAGAATTCCTATATACGGGGCGCCTTTTTTATTGACCTTGCTAAACATCTGCGGCAATAAATTAATTTTAGACATTCCCATTAAAATGTATGCGAGTGATCCCATAACCGTATTTACCGAGCTTACCGCCGCCAAAAGTGTGATGACAAGCATCCAGTATTTTCCAAAAGGTCCGAGAAGCACCTGTCCGTACAAAATCTGAGGTGTTGTGCTGCTTGCGAGGTCGCCCCAGACTGTATAGTTTTTGAAACCAAGTGTCAAAAATGTCTGCATCGCAAGTATAATCAGCATACTGAGTACCATTCCAAGTGGAATGTCACGCTTTGCATTTTTGCAATTTTTGGTAAGCGGGATAACATACTCGCCGCCGACAAATAAGAAAAATGCTACTCCGCAGAGGCCTGTTATGCTCTTAAAGTCTGTCGCGAGCGCCGCCGGCTGTTCTACGATCTCGCCGGTACCGATTCCGAGAGCTCCCATGACACCCATGGCAACAATCGAGATAATCAGGGCGTAGGCCACAAAATCCTGAACCTTGATGAACACGTCGACACCATTTAAATTGGTTATTGCCAAAAGGACAATCAGGATTACCGTAAATACCCATGCCGGTATGCCGAGATTTGAAAATATTTCCGCAAATGTATTGCCGAATACCGCTCCCTCGACCGAGCCCGCCAGGGAGTTACATAGCATATAGCCGCCTACCATACAGATAATGGTTACAAACGGTCCAACGCATGCCAGCGAAAACTGGGCAAGTCCGCCTGTCAGATTCGGCATCAATGCATTTAATTCTGCTATCGAAAGTAATGTGAAAATGTTTACCAGGCAAGCAATTACCATAGTAATAATGAAAGGTGTGCCTATATTTCCTGCACCTATTCCCAATGTAAGCAAACAACTTGAGGCTACTACCAATCCTACGCCGGTAGCAATTACACTACCTAAACCTATCTTTTTATCATTCATACATAATCACCTCCGCTAATCCAATAAACCTTCTACCAATGCATCCTTTCCTTCCTCTCCGGTCCTTACTCTGATTGCATTTGTCACCGGTGTGACGAAGATTTTGCCATCGCCGATGTGACCTGTGTAGAGTGCTTTTTCGACAAATTTCAGA
>JAILOA010000065.1 GCA_024691065.1 Lachnospiraceae bacterium
AAATCCTTCCGTTGCGGATGAACTCATAAAACTCAAACAACTAATGGATGCAGGCATGATAAATCAGGAGGAATTTGAAGAATTAAAAAACAAGATAATAAATAAATAAAGGGTGGACCAAAGAGGCCTATCTTGAGTTGATAACTCAGGATAGGTCTCTTATTATGTGAAAAAATTTACATATGAAAAAATTTTTAAAAAATATATTGACAAAATAATTGTCCGGTTGTATTATTGTATTACTTACTTAATACAATATCAAAACGAGATGTTTTATCTCCGGTTTACATTAGTGTTAGTAAGCAGATATTAATTACTGATCAAATGTAATACAGATAGGCTATTTCACTTCTAAACAAACCGGAAACCTAAAGGATTTAACACATCTTATTAAATTATAGTAAGCAAACAATTCAAATTCCTAGGAGAAACAAATGATACAAGACATTTTGCCATCAAAAATGGACATAAGCTTCATTAGTAAGAAGCAATCCCCCGAGTCCATAGTGATGAGTTTTAAGGATGGAGCGCTCCTCTCTCATTATGATGGAAACGAAATTACATTTCCGAGGTATAAGGATGTAAAGCTCGACGGAGTTTACATTTTCAGCCTGGACGGGGAAGATTATTTTTTAAATGTATCAAACCATGAAATTAAACAGGATGATGATAGTCTTTCAAAAATAATCTTAAAAGAAGAATCGGTAGATAATAATTCGAAAGATAAATCACATTTCGAATATATAACCATGAAAGATCTTCGTCGGTACAAGACATCATCTTTTAAAGGGTTGCTCGTTGCATTTACTGCATATCATTTAAATGCCTGGTATGAAACCAGCAGATTTTGCGGGAAATGCGGGCATCGGACGGTTCATGATGACAAGGAAAGGGCGATGGTTTGCCCGGACTGTGGCAATAGAATTTATCCGAGAATCAACCCGGCGGTAATTATCGGTGTCAAAAACGGCGACAGGATTTTGATTACAAAATACCGAACCGGTTATGCCCACAACGCCCTTGTAGCGGGCTTTACAGAGATTGGTGAGACCCTGGAGGACACGGTTCGCCGCGAGGTTATGGAAGAGGTAGGAATTAAGGTCAAAAATATAACCTACTATAAATCACAGCCTTGGGGAATTGCTCTTGACCTGCTGGCCGGCTTCTACTGCGAGGTTGACGGTGATGACACCATAATTATGGATGAAAATGAATTAAAATACGCCGAATGGGTAGAGCGGCAGGACATTGTACTTCAGCCTACCGATGCAAGTCTTACAAATGAGATGATGAAAATGTTTAAAGAGGGCAAAGCCTGATGAAAAAATGATTCAAATTATAAAAAGGCAAAGCATAAAAATTTAAAAAAGTAAGATTCGAGAGAAGCTAACTAAAATAGTAAGACTGAAAGAAAGCAATTCAAAAAAGTAAGAATCGATAGAAGCTAACTAAAAAAGTTAGACCGAAAGAAAGCAATTTTAAAAAAGTAAGAATCGAAAGAAGCTAACTAAAAAAGTTAGACCACCGATTTAAAAAGGTAAGACTTGAAGAAAAATCGAAAAGACAGAAGGAATACCTAAAATAATGACAGGAAACAGCAACACGTAACAAACACATTTAAAGAATAGGAGGGAAATAATGGCATGGAAACTTAATTCAGGACAACCAATATATCTGCAGATAGTCACTACATTAAAATCAAGGATTATCTCAGGTACATACCCACCGGGCTCTAAGCTCCCAAGCGTGCGCACCCTCGCGATGGAGGCGGCTGTAAATCCGAATACCATGCAACGCGCCATGAGCGAGCTTGAAAGAGAAGGAATAATCGTAACCAACCGTACAAGTGGACATTTTATTACAGAAGATGTAAATGTATTAAATTCCATAAAGTACCAGGGTACACAAACCATCATATACGAGATGGTTATGAAGCTAAGGCAGATGGGGCTTTCCGACGAGGAAATAATGGTTCAAGTCCAGAGTTTTTTGGCGGCAAACCAAACCCCGACGGTTAATTAAACTGATAAGAAAAGGAAGTAACATCTCGAGTACGGCCGGTTAATTAAACTGATAAGGAAAGAAAGTAACATCTCGAGTACGGCCGGTTAATTAAACTGATAAGAAAAGAAAGTAACATCTCGAGTACGGCCGGTTAATTGAACTGATAAGGAAAGAAAGTAACATCTCGAGTACGGCCGGTTAATTAAACTGATAAGAACAAAGACAGTAATATTTATCAGCGCTATATTAAAACAAAAAATCTATAAATGGGAAAAAAAATTTCTGGTTAAGATGAAAATCTAGGAAGGAGTTACTATGGATCAACTATTAGTATGTAATCACATAGTTAAAACATTTGGAAAAGGACCGGTTCTAAATGACGTATCATTTCAAATTATGCCGGGTCGAATCGTTGGTCTTTTGGGCCCGAACGGAAGCGGCAAAACAACATTAATCAAAATAATAAATTCACTTATCAAACCGACAAACGGAGAGATATTTATCAACGGAGAGGCTCCGGGGGTAAATTCCAAAAATGTCATCTCGTATTTGCCTGACAAAATTTACTTCAGCGAATGGATGACGGTAGATGAGCTGGTTAAGTATTACGCGGATTTCTATCCCGATTTTGAAGTGGAAACCGCTAATAACCTGCTTTCAAGGTTAAATATTGATACGAAGCAGCGCATTAAAAAGCTTTCCAAGGGTACCAAGGAAAAGGTTCAGCTTTGTATGGTAATGAGTCGAAAGGCGAAGCTTTACATATTGGATGAGCCGATTGCCGGAGTTGATCCGGCAGCCCGTGATTACATTATGGAAACAATACTTACTAATTACAATAGAGAAGCAAGCATAATCATTTCGACACACCTCATTGCGGACATTGAAAATATATTGGACGATGCGATTTTCCTGAGAGAGGGCCAGATCGCAATGTACAATTCCGTAGATAATTTGAGACAGCAGTACAATATGAGCTTAGATAACATTTTCAGGGAGGTGTTCAGATGTTAGGAAAAGTTTTTAAATATGAATTTAAGGCAGAGTTCAAGCTCTTTGCGCCAATATGTTTGGTCGTTACGGCGATTACATTTTTAGAAGTAATTATGCATCTTGTTAATTCACAAATTCCGGAAAAAATAGCAATCTTTGGTTTAACAAGCGTTTTAGCTTATATGTCCACAGGTATAATGGTATTTGTAGGATTTGCTCTGGTCGGCGTAGCTTCATTGCTATCCACTTACCTGTTTTATAAGTCGGTGGCCGGAAATGAAGGCTATCTCACACATACACTTCCGGTTACTAAAATGAAGCTCGTTGTAGGAAAAAATCTTGCTGCATTTGTAGCAAACATCCTTGTAACCTTATATGTAGCTGTTCTTTTAATAATAAGCGTCTCGATAGCTCACAGAGAAACGGCAACCGTTGTATGGAGAGAAATCTCCACCGGATTAAAGACCGCATTTTCATGGGATAAAATCCCTGTGCTTGCAATCATCGCAGCTATACTAATGATTATCGCATTTTTAGTTGCATTCTATTCAAGAATAAGTATTTTTTATGCCTGCGTATCCATTGGACAGATAAATAACAACCATAAAATCATTATGTCTGTAGTTGTTTACATCATTTATACGGTGATTACACAGACAATATCAAGCATTTTGTCCGTGGTAATGTCACTTGCCGTTCCGGCATTAGACAGCAAAATGGATAGTCTTAACAACATAATTGAAGCCAATCCGGAAACATTTATGATAGGCGTGGCTCTTACAGTAATTGTTTTAAATGTATTGTTCGCCTGGTTATTTAACTACATCAGCGCAAGAATGCTGAAGAATCACTTGAATCTTGAGTAATTACTTGAACCCCGGGAAACTACCAGAAATCCGGGAAATTACTTGGAACATGGGAAACTACCAGAAATCCGGGAAATTACTTAAACCTCAGGCAATTAGTTGGATTCCGGAAAATCGAGTTTACGAAAATTGATGTGAAATAAAACACTTTAAACAGGTCTTAAATTTTAAGGCCTGTTTTTTGTTGCAATAAATATAACAAAGATCCCCAAATTTTGAATCGAAGTGGGATTTACTCTTTCACTGGAATTTACTTTTCAATTTAGCCAACATTTATAATTGCAATAAAAAACAGGTCTTAAAATTTAAGACCTGTTTAAAGTGTTTTATTTCACATCAATTTTCGTAAACTCGATTTTCCGGAATCCAACTAATTGCCTGAGGTTTAAGTAATTTCCCGGATTTCTGGTAGTTTCCC
>JAILOA010000222.1 GCA_024691065.1 Lachnospiraceae bacterium
GACCTCAAATCCCTGATAGAATCAAGGCACTCCTGCACCCCGTCGGACATTTCAAGCTTAACGCCGGCAAGCTTTTTAACAGTTCTTTTCTCGGCACCCGAACAAGAAAAAATAATGATAAACGCAACCGGAATCACCCAGAAGCTTGCAAGAGCCATTCTCCAGTCAAAGAACAGAAACATACTTATTCCAACCAGACCTGTGGAAATCACGGCACCTATAAGTTCCGGAATCCAGTGGCTTGACGCAGTCTCGATCTGAGCGCAGTCACCGAGAATATTTGTCGTAAGGTCCGTTACATTTTTCTTTCCAAAATAAGAAAGAGGAAGCTTCCTGAGAATTTCCGCAAGCGAAGTACGTCTCACCCCGCTCTCCTTATACGTAGATAAAAATGTAGCGTTATATTGAAGTAAATTGCATACTGCTATCAAAACCAAAATCACAGCACTCATGCCCAGGTAAATCCAAAGCCTGTCCTTCTTAAGTCCACCACCCAAAAGGTCACTGATAAGCATATATAATACTCCCGCACTCATCATATAAACAATATTTGTAAATGTTACGCTAATGCAAGCTTTTACGAGATCAACCGCTCCCTGATGTGAAAGCGCATATTTATGTTGAAGCATCTTTATCATCTTACGCACCTACCTTCCATTCAATTGATCTGTTATATTCTTCGAACATCCTCTTGTAAAGTCCGTCTCTGGCCATAAGCTCCTCGTGACTTCCTTCCTGTATAATGCTTCCCCGATCCATAACAAAGATTTTATCGGTGTTTACAACAGTGCTAAGTCTATGGGCAATCATAATAATAGTCTTTCCTTTTGACATCTCCTCAAATGCAGCCTGCACCTTTGCCTCATTATCAGGATCTGCAAATGCAGTCGCCTCATCAAGAATCAGTATCGGAGCATCCTTAAGTATTGCCCTCGCAATGGTAATTCTCTGCTGCTCACCACCTGACAGATATGTTCCCTTTTCGCCGATTATCGTATGAATTCCATTCGGAAGCTTCTCGATTATATCCATGCACTGCGCCTTTTCGAGTGCATTTATAACCTCTTCCTCGGAAGCATCCGGCCTTGACATACGTACATTTTCAAAAATAGATGTTTTAATCAGCCTGCTATCCTGAAACACAAATGAAATAAGCTCCATAAGCCTTTCATCGGATATATTCTTAATGTTTACGCCACCGATTGTAATCTCACCAACGGATACATCAAAAAATCTTGCCATAAGCTCGCAAACAGTTGTTTTTCCGGAGCCTGAAGGACCGACAAATGCAACGTGCTGTCCCTGCTCTATCTTTGCAGAAACATTGTCCACAGCATTTCTGTTAGCATCCTTATATCTGTAGCTTATATTCTTAAGCTCAAGGTCAAGATTTTCGGGCTCCTCTGCGTTTGATGCATTTGACAAAGGCTCAATCTCCATAATTGTTTTAATTCTGTTAACAGCGTCAATCAGCGTCATCTCGGCCTCTCCCGAATAAGCAACCTTTGTGAGAGCAACCGTAATAAGCGGTGTGACAATAATATAATACATTATATTCAGTATGTCGGCAGATGCCGGAACCTTGTCAGTTCCGATAAATATATAAGCTGCCAGTACCAGAAAAACGAAAATTGCATTTATACAAGTCATAAAACCAATCATCGGTTTTCGAAGCATAAGCGTATAATCGGTTGTCCACTTACCATAATCATCAATTGTTTTTTTGAATCTTGTAAAAGAATGTACCGTCTGCCCGAATGTCTTAACTACCGGAATTCCGCGTACATACTCAGTTGCCTCGCTACTCATTAGGCCCAATGCATTTTGATACTCGGCCATCTTTTCCTGCATTTTCTTACCCATCATGGTCATCATTGCCGCAAACCCAAGCAATGCAGGTATCATACAGAAAAGACCTATCTTCCAATTGAATGCAAAAATCAGCACAATCAAACCAATCGGAGTGACCGCCGCCACAGTTTTGTCCGGTAAATTGTGCGCGATGTATGTTTCGGTTGCAGCTGTTGAATCACTTACAATTCGCCTGATTTTACCGGTTCCCTCGTCATCAAAAACTCCGAGTGGCAGCGTTATTATCCTCTTCATAAGGGCAATTCGCATATTTGCCTGAATCCTGAATGCAGCAATATGCGTGCAGAAAAGCGCTGCAATGTAAATCAACAGTGACAGTACCGTAAGCCCTACCGCCTGCCACGCAAGCGTTTTGATGGTTGCAAGTTCCTTTCCCTCTGTTGCAATCTTGATTATTTTCCACAAAATGTAGTAAGGAACCAGCGCTACAATGGCACTTATTCCCGCCAGAAATCTTCCCAAAATAATCAACTTACTGTGTGAACCGGCATATTGATTGATTATTTCAATATGCTCTTTGGATTTTACTTTTTCCACTTTATTTCTCTCCTTTGAATTTTTTGTGATACATATATCTATTTTGTTAGCTATCGAAGGTTTACTCACGATAACTTTACAAAGAAAAAAGAGCCTCTCGGCTCTTAATTCATTCCCATTATTTTCATCCAACCCGGCATGAAAAATTCCTGTATGAGATTCATATATTCTTCAATTTTTTCATTGTCATAATTATGTATAATCGGTTCAAAACAAGCAGTTACATGTGCTGAAATTAACATATGAATTTTCTCCTCATCTATATCCATAACCGGATATCCTAATTCCCTTAATGTATTCAATGCATCCAGGAATGCACCCTGGTTCACGATAACAAAATCATGAATGAAATTCTCATATTTGGTACCCCGGGAACATTTCATAAGAATTATAAATTCTTCCTTTTTCGGAACTATCACTTCTCTAATCATATCCACAAAGGATTCACTGAAAAGTTCTTCCTTTTCTTTCTCATCATCCACCATTTTAATTTTTCTGCTCTTATGTCTTTCCATCCACTTATTCATATCATCTATAAGTGGTTCAACGATGGAAGCAAACATTTCCTCTTTATTTGCAAAATGACGGTATAATCCGGCGGATGTCATCCCCGCCTTCGCACCTATGCTTCTAATCGAGGCCTTCTCAAATCCCTTTTCCAGAAACTCCTGCTTTATCGCAGCTTTAACCCGTTTGTGGCTTTCTGTCTTGTCTCTAGGCATAATGTTACCTCTCAATTATATGTACTTTTCAAAGCTGATGTGTTTGTTTTCTTTGGTTGGTTTGTTGTTTGCTTTGTTACTTGCCTTGTTGCTTGCTTTGTTGCTTGCTTTGTTACTTGCCTTGTTGCTTGCTTTGTTGGTTGCTTTGTTGCTTGCTTTGTTGCTTGCTTTATTACTCGCTTTTTGCTTGCTTTATTGCTTGCTTTGTAGCTAATTTAATTGATATCTCACGTTGGTTACCATCGTTAGCTATCAGTGTTAACTTTCAGAGATTACCACAAAAACCATTTCTTTGTCAACAACATTTTTATAAAAAAATCTATTCTACCCAAAATAATTCATCCAGAGTTTTATCCAAGGCTTTACATATGGCAATACACAGATTAATCGTAGGATTGTAATCTCCCTTTTCGATTGCACTGATAGTCTGCCTGGAAACTTCACATATCTTCGCCAATTCCTCCTGAGATAAATCCTTTGCCGCCCTGGCGGACTTCATCTTTAAATTTTTCATACTTAATCCCCCATTTCTCCCTTATCGACAATCATTTTTACAAATAATTCAATTCCGATTACAATAAACATACAGCCAACAATTATATTCATCAAAGCATCCTGAAATACTCCATCTACTATTAATTCGCCCTTGCTATGTAAATAAAGTGCTATACCAAAATTAAATACTGCAATTAAAATAGCAAAAATTGCAAAACGGCTTTTACTGTTATTTAATCCAAAGTATGCATTATGCCAAATACAATATGAAACCTGTACAACAATACCGATAATAATAGCAGAAAAATGAAGTACATAATTATTAAAAGGAAATTTATAATCACCTGTAGATGTAATACATAAAAACAGTTCAATAATAATAAGTGTCCAAAAAGCATAAGTATATGCCTTACCTCTGGTAATCAACTGCATCTCATCATATTTTGTTTTTGTATTACCATCCTTATTAATTAATTTTAAAATCACAACGGTAACGATTAAACCTACAATAACTCCAATTGCCAATCCTAATGATCTTGCTGAAAAATCCATAATTCATCATCCTTTCTGTCCCTCTTTCATAGGGCTATACACATAATTTTTTCATCTCATAAAAACATAAATAATATAATTTCTAAAATATGGGTTGCAACCATAAAGATCACAAAATCAAAAGTTTCTTTCTGTAACAAATTGTTTCTTTAGATGACCATCATCTGTGTAATAAAATGTTTCTTTAGTTGATTATCATCTGCTTTAACAAGTATTACTTCTTGAAACAATCAATTTTTTGTAACCTTGTGTGATTATAATATCACCACATTGGCATTATGTCAAGTATATTTTACAAGTTTCTTTTGTGAAATGATTTTTGTATTATCTAGCTGTCATTCAGTCTTGTATATTTGCATTCATTTACACCTGTTGCTTAAATGGAAACTTTTTTTATTTTTAATATGCAACGAAACTTTACAAAATCCACCTTCAATTGTTAAAAAAAGTTGGTAGATTTTTTTTAATCAAAATATATAATTATGTTAAAAAATATTGCAAAGGTAGGAAAAAAATGAGAAAATCATACTTAGATAATATCCGATGGGTAACTGTTGTTTTGGTTGTTATTTACCATGTTTTGTATATGTACAATGGCGAGGGGATCCTGGGAACTCTCGGTAAAATCACCAATCTAAAGGTTCAGTACTACGATATGTACCAATACTTTGTATATCCTTGGTTTATGGTAGTCCTTTTTATTGTTTCAGGTATCTGCTCGAAGCTTTATCTGGATTGCCATACCGACAAAGAGTTTCTGAAAAGCAGAACAAACAAGCTTCTGGTTCCATGTACAATCGGACTTTTTGTCTTTCACTTTATACAGGGATATTTAAACATGTCCCTATCCATAGCTGAAGAACTCAAGGTTCCGCCTGCCATTAAATACTTGATTATGGTT
>JAILOA010000103.1 GCA_024691065.1 Lachnospiraceae bacterium
ACAGTCTTAAATTCCTTGGACTTTTTAATTTCATCGGCAAGACCCTTGGCACCGAGAGTATTAAAGGCTTTAACATTGGAGGAAGATGCAGATTTGGCAAAACTTGCTGCTAAAATATCTGCAGCCTTATCCATTAATTTCTTCTGATCCTCTTTCCCGGTAGGTAATTTCTCCATGTCATTGATTTCATTTATATGTCTTTCAGCTTTTTTACAGGCAAAATCTGTTCTTATTTCTTCAAAGGTTTTATCTGCATACACAGGATTAGCCTTTTTAAGTTCCTTCATAAGATTATGCTGTTCCTTTTTAGCAAAAGCCTCGATATCCTTTGCTCCCCTCAAACGTTCCTTACCTGCAGGAGTACCGGGATCATTATTCTTAGTCTGGTAATTTTTGGAAAGCGTGATTAGATAATCAAGCTGTTCAAAATAATCCTCGGAATATTTTTGAAGAGATTCCAAATAATTATGTTCCAAAGCGCCCTTTCCGTTTGCAGAACCGGATGGTTTCTTCGGCTTCTTATTTTCCAACCCAATCAAGGCTTCAGTCTGTTCACGCAGCTGCTTATGCTCATTACTTTCACCACTCAATACAAATATGCGTGAACGCTTGCTGTTAAGGGTAGTTAATAAATCAGTAAGTTTTACATCATATTTAAAATAATCTTTAACCTCATATTTAGAGAAAGCAGCCTCCTTTCCTTTTTCAATAAGGCGGTTTCTGCTATTAATAATGTTACTCTGATGAGCAAAATAAGAGGTAGCATCCGAATTAATGTCAATGTATCCCTTGGAAACACCCTCCTGTATAATATTATACATATCATCCAAAACATTTTTTCTGTCCTTCGCAGAAGTAAGACGAATGGATGCGACATCATTATACAGTTCTGTCATTCTCTTAAGATAATTTTTGTGTTCTTCACTTTTGTATTTAGGTTCATCATATTTAACAAAATTAGCTAATTCAGAGGATCGTTTACATAATGTATTATTGATTTCATTATCAAGAATATATTTAAATGTTGCTATATAGCCTATATCATCGATAGGCCATCCATTTTTAATACAATCCTTATAAGCAGTGCAGGAGGATTTTAATACACCCAGTCCTCTTGGTGCAGTACTATGCATATGAAATGGATTATTAAATTTGTCGGTAAAACCATCCTTTACTAATTCACAGTTAGTTTTATAATCAGAAACACCATTATCTATCATTTCAATGTAGTGAAGTAATGTAGCTGATTGAGTATAAAGCTTCTGTCTGTAGGTGTTTTCTTTTTTTGTGGTAAGGGTTTTATTTTCCTTTTCTTTTGTGTAATCAACAAAAGTCTGTATTTGATCTTCACCTTCAATAAGAAGAGAAAAAGCAGGAATCTTATCATTCCATTTTTTTATGTTATTTCTACAGTCATCTGTAAAAGATGGGGCGAGAACCGAACTAATTGATATAGCACCGAGTCCCAAAGGAGTTTTAAAATTAACCCAGGTAGTACCATATCCATCAAGGGAACGTTGCATTTGTCTTAAACCATTACTTTTAATAGCATTTGCCTGTAAAATACCAATTTCATCATTTTTTGTATGATTATCAATAGCTTTATCAAATGTATCACAAACATTGGAAAGAGATGAAGTATAATCTTCAACCAAGTCATCATCATCTACATTAAATAATTGTGAAGTAGATCCTGATATCACAGGACTTTTTAAATCTGTAATTTTATATCCGGCATCTTCGAATTCAATATCGTTAATATCCGAGTACTTTGTTTCATTAAAATAAAAGTTGGTTTCTTCGTTATCCGGTAATAATCTATAGATAACCAAATTAAAATAATTAGATTTATCTGTTATTACGGATGATTTAACGGATTTTTCAAGTTCGGTTAAATTCACCAGCTCAGCATTTTTATTTCTTTTTTTAATGTCATTTTCTTCTGTAACATCACAAGGATTGGCATAGGACCTAAACTCCTTATTTATATTAGGATTGCCAATATTTAAATCGTTTTCATTATTATCATCATGTTTTATATCTAAGTCGGATCCATTTTGATTATTTGTTACTATAATATCATTAATATCATTTTCTTTCATGGTATACCTCCTGAAATTTTAAACATAAAGTTATCTTTATTATCATATTGAACTATCCGGGCCGGCAGGTTTAGCCGGACCGAATAGTAAATATATTTTAGAAACTATTGTTTTTATCTATTTTATTTACTTACCTTTAACAGCCTGTTTTTTGGCAGCTTGTTTTTTAGCAACCTGTTCCTTAGCTTCCTTGTCCTTTGTATATGCGCTTTTTGTATCCTTTTTTTCAAAAGATTTATTTTTTTGCTGTATTTTTTTGAGTTTATCTACTGCCTTACCGGTATATAATTCATTCATCAATTTTTGAGGTGTCATAGTTTTGTCTTTTAAATATGAATTGCAGAGTGTTTTGAATTCTTTACTGTTTCTCAATTCATCAGCCAACCCCTTAGCACCCAGGTTATTGAAAAGCTGCTTTACGGATTCAGTATTTGAATTGGCAAATCTACCAACCATAATATTTATAGCATCATCAAATAATTCTGCTTTGCCTTTATTATCGCCGGGAAGCTCATCCATATTTTTGATTTTCTCCAGTGAAGTATACATTTTTTTAGAGGCTGTTAAAAAGCGATAGTCTTCAATGGTATTATTTGGATAAAGATCAGGAATTTGTTCTTTTAAATCTTCCAGGATTTTAAGCTGTTCCTTTTTTGCAAATGCCTCTATTTCCTTTGCTCCCTTAAGACGCTCCTTACCTGCAGGGGTATTAGGATCAGGATTTTCTTTCTGATATTTTTTTGACTGCAGGATAATATAATCAAGCTTTTCAAAATAGTCTTCGGAATAATTTTCCAATGAATCTACATAATTAATTCTTTCTTTTTTGTCCTCGGAATAAACAGAGTCTTTTGGATATTTTTTGTCCTGACCGATTATTGCCTCTGTTGCTTCACGCAGATTCTTATGCTCATCACTTTCTCCGCTCATAGCAAAAAATGCAGAACGTTTACTGTTGAAAGTATTCATCATATTATTAATAGTAGCATCAAAAGATAATTTATCAGTATTTACCGGTTTATGGAAAGCCGGTTCCTTACCTCTTTCAATAAGAGCGGTTCTTACATTAACCTGTTGATAAATATTTTCAAAATTACTAACTTGATTCTTATTATTAATATAACCTTTTTTGAAACCTTCCTGAACAAGATTATGCATTGTGTTAATTATATTTAACCTGTCTTTTTTTGATTTGAGAGGAGTTTCTTGAAAATTACTATATGCCTTTGAAAGCTTATCATAAAAATCCTGTTTATTCTTTTCATTAGGATTATTCTTTGCTTTTTCTTTTAATTCTTTCGGAGAATAAAGCGTAAATCTTTTAAGATCATCCTCACCATTGCTTATGTATAATGCCTTACAAGAATCAAGAATTCCTTTAAATCCTGCTACAAGACCTAAATCATCGATAGGCCAACCATTTTTAAGACCATCTTTATAGGCTGTACAACTGGATATCAAAGGTCCCATACCACGATGTGAAAGGCTGTAAATATGAAATGGTTTATTTTTAGTGTCAAAAATTCCACTTTTGTCCAATTTTTCATGTTCAACAGGATTGATAAGCTTTGCCTCAATCTTATCTGCATAATTTAATATTTCCGAACAATCAGAATAAATATTATTTCTGTAAAACTCCTCTTTTTCTTCATTAAGATGACCACTTTCTTTATCTTTCCAATAATTAATAAAGTCATCAAGTGAAGATTCACCTTTTACTAAAAGAGAATAAATAGGAAAATCTTTGTTATATTTACTTATTTTATCTTTTATATTATTACCGCAAGAAATGGCAGTACAGGCATTAATAGATTTTACACCATCCATAAATGGTGTTTTATAACTAATATAATTATCAGTAAATCCATCAAGGGAACGTTTAAATTGTTTCAATCCACCACATTTAAGAACTTCGCGTTCCAAAAGCCCATCGGCAGAGGCTTCAGCATCTTTTGTATGTTCATCCATAACTTTATCTAATTCTTCATACGCTTTTTTACCAATAGAGATATATTCCTTTTTGGTAGATTCATTCATAACTTTATACATCCTTCTTGTGGTCCGGAAAGAAGATGAGGTATATTCGCTCTGAACATATGTCTGATTCAAAAGAGAGTCATCGTCAACAGAATCAATGGCGATAGATGTAGGTTCGAAATCATTTTCATAGTAATTTCTTTGGTCAGCCGGAAGCTGGGAAATTACAGTATTAAGATATTCGTTTACAGGTACATAAAGATCATTTTTTGAGATATTCTCAAATTCTTTCATATTTTCAATCGGAGCTAATGATTGTTCTCCATCGAGCAAATTAGGGAGCTCATTTTCATTTAATTCTACTACATGGTTGTTATCAATTTCTTTCATGGTTAATTCCTCCTAAAAAAATATATATTATGTTACGGCGTCATATCGCCAAAATGTTTAAATACAAGGGGTTTCGCCCCCAAAACCTTATTTACAAGAATGATTATACTACTTAATGTGTTACAAATGCGCTACAAACCGCCCATTGCTATTCACGAAATTTTACAATGGAACAATTCAAAGGCTGAAGGCCTTTAGAATTGGGCGTTTAGAAATAATAAAATGAGGAAATGAAGCGGATAAAAAACGTAGAAAAAATAACGGCGGAAAATCCGAACCTTCCCCTCTCCATTGCCGGATTCCCCGTTATACAGCGTATAAATCATAGCCGGAGCCAAAAATACCCCCAAAACATACAGTTCGTGAGCAATATCCCTTGCCAATATAAAATCAATTATCACATAAACAGCCAAACATCCAATAAAAACAGTGATTTCAAGCTTCTTATTATCCTTAAAAATATAAAGTAACAAGGGAAGCATAACCGATATAATACCCCAGTCTCCAAGGTTGGATAGAAGGGAGAGAGCTATTATTTCAAGGATGAAATAAAAGAGGCCGGATTTATGACTGATATACAAATCATAACAATAAAGCGAAAGTACACCGGTAAAAAGCGAAAATATCATTCCGAAGTGAAATATATCGGCACCATTAAAAATGTTCGATACATTAAATATATCAGCTATGTTAAATATACCGCCACCGTTAATATTGCCGGTATCCCTTAAAATACCGGCGTTCTCTCCAAAAACAAAATTATAATACATATAATAAGGACCCCATGAAATAAGGGCAAATATAAAAAGTCGCAGCATATATTTTTGCCTGCTACTGGTATGAATGTAGCCCCGGACCAGGAAATAAAGCATGGTGGGAGCGGAAAGCCTGCCAAAAAAGTGAAGAATATTGGCAGACAAAGTTCCCTGCTCTAAAAAAAGCCAGGCAATATGGTCAATAACCATAGAGATTACTGCGATGTATTTTATAGCAGTCCTGTTTAGGAATGCTTTAGAATCAGGTTGCATACGAATAATTCCTTTTCGCTTAAATGTGATATATAAATAATATCAAAAAATGCCCGATAAAACAATAATAAACATTATAAGGCGGGAATTAAAAAAAGATACAGATAACCACAAAGCGTACATTATAAAGCAGAAATATAATCTATGCAGAATAAACCGGTAGCATACATTACAAGGAAGAGAATAAAAAAAGATGCATATAAAACCGGTAGCATACATTTTTCTTGGGAAATGTGGTATAATTGGGGTACATTTATTTGATAATCGAAAACGAAAATACAAAATGACAATAAGTAAAAGAAATTTAAAACA
>JAILOA010000122.1 GCA_024691065.1 Lachnospiraceae bacterium
AGCGGAAGGGCAGTTAAGAAATTTCAGGAGGAAAGCAATGTTGCGGATGCCTGGATATACAGCGAGGGCTTTACGGATGATAATCTGGATAAAGTCAGAGAACTTGATTTTGTTGAGGATGCTCAGTTAAGAACTGAGGTCAGGGGAACTGTGCCGGAGTATGAGGGCGCACAGATGGACTTTTATCTTATGGATGAGAGTATTATCCTAAAGCCTTTTCTTTACGAGGGTGCAGAAGGAGCTGAAAATAAATTAAAGGAAGCTGACAGTATTCCTTTTGATGCAACGGACAAAGATGGTGTATGGCTTAGCTGGTCATTTGCAAATGCTTGGGAAATATCAGT
Source organism: Lachnospiraceae bacterium (assembly GCA_024691065.1). Classification (GTDB taxonomy): domain Bacteria; phylum Bacillota; class Clostridia; order Lachnospirales; family Lachnospiraceae; genus JAEEJA01. Next base: position 345 of record JAILOA010000122.1, read on the forward strand.
TGGTGATAACATTGAGCTTGAGCACAATGGTCTGACTTTTAAAAGAACCGTAAGGGGTCTTATAATGGAGCCTGAGTACGAGTATTGCAGGGCTGAAAAGGATGCCGACACGAATTTTAAAAATATAGCCTATGTTTATATGGGGTACGATGCATTTCCGATAAGAGATTATGTAGAGAAACTCATAAATACCGAGAAAATTACGATAAAGACAATTCAGGATTCTCTTGAAGAGAACAGCGAAACACCCCAAAAATCAACCGAATCCGGCGAACTGTCAGATTCTCTTGATTCGCTTGAAGAGAACAGCGAAACAGCCCAAAAATCAACCGAATCCGGCAAACTGTCAGATTCTCTTGATGATCTTGAAGAAAATCTGAAAGCAGCCGGCATGACACTGGATGACGTGGATAAGGATATGCTCCTTGATTTTGTGGACGGGATGTCGGACGATGATTTGATGAATATGATTCCATACACCACAATGCTCGTTACATTGACTGACAAGGCTAAAGAGGATGCGGCGAAGAAACTCAAGGAGGAAAAAAGTGATATAAGTGTACCGCTTTATTACGAAAAGAAAATTGCGGATTCAATAGATAATAATTATGCGGTAATGATAGATAAAGACAGCGTGCTCGGAATAAAGAGAGTAGATGATGAATTAAAGCAGCACGATACATTTTCTTATGCATTTGCAATCATATTTTTGGTGGTTGCGGTTCTCGTCATATCAACTACGATGAGCAGGCTTGTGGAGAGGCAGCGTACTCAAATCGGAACGCTTAATGCAATGGGAATGAAGCGCTCGAAGATTACACTTCATTATATTAGCTATAGCTTCCTTGTTTCTGCAATCGGAGCGGTTGCAGGACTGATAGTGGGTCCGATAACGCTTGGAGATTTGATAATAGATATGATTATGACATGGTATATGGTGCCAAATGTATCGGCCGGTTCAAATGCTATGTTTTACGGTATTGCAGCATTGGTTATATGTGCCTGCGTACTTGCGTCATTCTTCAGCTGTAGAAAACTTTTAAAGGTACCACCGGCAGCGGCACTTAGACCGGCGGCTCCAAAGAAAGCTAAGAGGATACTTGCCGAGAGGCTTCCGATTTGGGATAGGCTGGGCTTTAGCACGCAGTATAATCTGCGAGATGTGACCAGGGCTCCGATGCGTGTGATAATGGGGATTGTGGGAAGTATGCTCGGGACCATACTGGTGATATATGCATTTGGATGCTATATACTGGTTGACGATATCGTTGAATGGAACTTCGATAAAATAATGAATTACAATTATCAGATGGTTCTTAGCGAAGATGAAAATGTAGCGTACTTCGATAAGATTGCGGACGATGTTAACGGTGAAATGATAATGTCCGATTCTATTGAGCTATCGGCGAAGAAGAATCCTACGGCGCTTGAAAAATCGAAGCAAACCATTACGGTTATTGAAGGAAAGGGCTTCCATAATGTTACCGACGAAATGACCGATATCACGAATCTGGTACCCGGTAAGGTTGCGATAAGCTGCAGGCTTTCGAAGAAGATGGGGCTAAAGGTCGGAGATAAGGTTTATTGGCATATTTATTCCAAAAATGATTGGTACGAGTCGGAAATAGGACTTATAAACCGTACCCCTGATACCGCGGGAATTATGATGCTTAGAGAGGACCTGGAGAAGACAGGCTGTGAGTATAAACCTACAACAATTGTTACAAAGAAGGATGTAAGAGATTACGAGGGGGTTAAAGGAATATCGGCTGTTTATTCGATGTCTAAGATTAAGAAAGCATTTGTGGATGGCTATGCGGTTATTAAATATCTTTTCTATATGATGATGATTTTCTCCATAGTGACCATTGTGGTTGTGCTTTACAATTCAGGTAATCTGTCATTCCATGAAAGACTGAAGGAATTCGCTACATTGAAGGTAATGGGACTTTCAACCGCAAAAATAAGAAGAATTTTAAACCAGGAAAATATATGGTTTGCGGTAATCGGAATAATAATAGGGTGTCCGTTCGGAAAGCCTACTTTGCTTGCGATGATGAACAGTAACGGAGAGAATTTCGATTACTACGTGCGCGTCCCTGCATATCTGTATGTACTTTCGGGATTATTTGTTCTTTTGGTGGCAATGGTAGTAAGTGTAATGTTCTCGAGGAAGATTAAGAGGCTTGATATGGTAGAAACCCTGAAGGGGCTCGAGTAGTAGTAATAAAAGGTGTTCAAGCAAATTTGATATGGTAGAGATATTGAAGGGGCTTGAGTAGTAGTAATAAAAGGCACTCAGGCAAATTTGATATGGTAGAAACCCTGAAGGGGCTCGAGTAGGATATTGTAATTAAATATGAATGTGAAAAAGCAACTGTAATCTTATGTAACGTAGGATTATGGTTGTTTTAAATTTGTTCGGAAAATAATAAAAAATGCTTGATTTATGTAAATATCTGTGGTAGTATTGCAAGGTATGTCACGTTAAGTTAGGTGTCATTTGTGAATTTCTACCCGGTTACACGGATAAAGTGTATTCAGGTTTACCGGAAATATGCGGATAAGACTTGATTAAATGTGGCCGTAACATTAATAAAACATATACATTAAAGAATACACGGTGTTCTTCAAAAGAGAATCGTATTCGACCACTCGAATGTATATGGGAGAAAAAAACCAAATGGAGGTAAAGAAAATGAGTGTTATTTCAATGAAACAGTTACTTGAAGCAGGTGTTCACTTTGGACATCAGACAAGAAGATGGAACCCTAAAATGGCTGAGTACATTTACACAGAGCGTAATGGTATTCATATCATCGATCTTCAGAAGACAGTAGGAATGATTGATACTGCTTACAATGCAGTAAAGGATATCGTTGCTGACGGTGGTACAATCCTTTTCGTTGGTACTAAGAAGCAGGCACAGGATTCTATCAGAGTTGAAGCTGAGCGTTGCGGAATGTATTATGTAAACGAGCGTTGGCTTGGTGGTATGCTCACAAACTTTAAGACAATTCAGGGTCGTGTTAAGCAGCTTAAGGCAATCGAGCAGGAAGCTGTTGATGGTACTTTCGATGTACTTCCTAAGAAGGAAGTTATCCTTAAGAAGAAAGAACTTGCTAAGCTTCAGAAGAACCTTGGCGGAATCAAGGAAATGAAGAGAATCCCTGATGCTATTTTCGTAGTAGATCCTAAGAAGGAAAAGATTTGTATCGAAGAGGCTCATGCACTTGGTATTCCACTTATCGGAATTTCAGATACAAACTGTGATCCGGAAGAGCTTGATTATGTTATCCCGGGTAACGATGATGCTATCAGAGCTGTAAAGCTTATCGTTTCAGCTATGGCTGATGCTGTTATCGAAGCTAACCAGGGCGCAAGCGATGCTGAAGCTCCTGCAGAAGAGGAAGCTACAGAAGAGTAATTTCCGATTTATTAAAATGTAGTCGAAGCCTTGGTTACATTTGATAATTATTTTTAAGGTTTTGGTTTTGAAAAAAGCCGGAAATAACCTGTTATTAAGGTGACAAGGCAGCAGTGGTACTTAAACTGCATAAAAATTTGTAAAAAAGTTGAGAAATATTAATATAAAATCGAATATAGGAGGATTGTAAAATGGCTATTACAGCAAAAGACGTAAAAGAGTTAAGAGAAAAAACCGGTTCAGGTATGATGGACTGTAAGAAAGCTCTTGTCGAAACTGATGGAAATATGGAAGAAGCTATTGAGTGGCTTCGTAAAAAAGGTCTTTCAAAGGCTGAAAAGAAGGCTGACAGAATTGCAGCTGAAGGTATCGTAGTAGTTGACGTTGATGCAGACGGAAAGAAAGCTGCTATCGTAGAAGTTAACTCAGAGACAGACTTCGTTGCAAAGAACGAGAAATTTACATCTTATGTTGCTGAGATCGCTGCTCAGGCAAAGGTTACTACAGCAAAGGATATCGATGCATTCCTTGCTGAGCCTACATTAGCAGATTCTTCTAAGTCAATCGAAGAGAAGAATAAAGAAATGATCGCTGTTATCGGCGAGAACCTTAAGATTCGTCGTTTCGAGCAGATGGAAAGTGATGGAGTTATCGTATCTTACATTCATGCAGGCGGAAAAATCGGTGTTTTAGTTAGCGCTGATACAGATGCAGCTGACAATGCAAATGTAAAGCAGTGTCTTGATATGATCGCTATGCAGATCGCTTCAATGAATCCTAAGTTCTTACAGAGAGGTGATATCTCTGCTGATAAGATCGCTAACGAGAGAGAAGTTATTATTGACAGCGCTCTTAATGATCCGGCTTCATTACCAAAGCCAATTTTAAATCAGCTTATTGATACAGCTAAGAATGATAAGCTTTGGAGCGATGAGGATATCGCTATTTACGAAGAGAAGAAGACCAATATGAACTATCTCTTTAACTTCCTTTCACCTGAAGCAGTTCAGGTTCTTAGAGACTTAGCTATGAAGGGTAAGGATGAATACCTTCAGAATAAGATCTTCAATGGTCTTGTTGAGGGACGTATTTCTAAGAGACTTAAGGAAATCTGCCTTCTTGATCAGGGTTATGTATTCGGTGAGGATTCTAAGCAGTCAGTTGCTAAGTACATCGAAGAAGTTGCTAAGGCTGAAGGATGCAGCATTAAGGTTACAGGTTTCGTTCGTTTCGAGACAGGTGAAGGTATCGAGAAGAAGAATGAAGACTTCGCAGCAGAAGTTGCAGCTCAGATGCAGTCATAATTTTTAAATTAATAGAGTTTTATATAAAGCCCTCCGGGGTTGCCGGCATGAAATGTACCGGTAACTTCGGAGGGTGTTTTTTTACATTTATCCACATCCAGTCCATACAATATTCACAAAAATATTATTGAAAATAAGGAAAACAATGTTTATAATTAATTGAATCATAGTAAATGAAAGGACCAATTAAAATGAAGGGTTTATCAGTTAAAAATATAATAGAGGCCGTTAATGGTAAATTAATGGGAGATTTGAGTGAAGATGCCTTAAATACAGAGGTTACGGGAGCATGTATAGATAGTAGAAAGGTTCAGGATGGATATTTATACATTCCTATCGTTGGTAACCGTGTAGATGGGCATTCTTTTATTGAGAGTGTATATGAAAAGGGCGCCCTTATTTCGCTTGCAGAGAGGGAACTGGATATTGATAAGCCTTATATATTGGTCAAGTCAACCACAATGGCCCTTAAGCAGGTTGCAAAGGCCTACAGAAAGGCGCTTGGAATAAAGGTTGTCGGTATAATCGGAAGTGTTGGTAAGACCAGCACGAAAGAGATTGTCGCTGCGGCACTTTCAGAGAAATATAAGGTTTTAAAGACAGAAGGTAATTTTAATAATGAAATCGGCGTTCCGCTTACTATTTTTAATATTACCGACGAGCATGAGGTTGCCGTTCTGGAGATGGGAATCAGCGAGTTTGGTGAGATGGACAGGCTTGGTGATGTGGCGAAGCCGGACATAGTAATCATGACAAATATCGGCACCTGCCATCTGGAGAACCTGGGTGACAGGGACGGAGTTTTAAAGGCTAAGACCGAGGTATTTAATCACCTGAATAAGGATGCCATCGTTATATTGAACGGTGATGATGATAAGTTAAATACGGTTAAAGACAAGGATTTTAAGGTTGTATTTTACGGTATGAATAAAGAGCAGACGGGTAAAGGGTTAAATGCAGCAACCACCGTACAGAATGGTAATGATAGGAACGCAAATTCGAATGCAGCGATGCCTGAACGTATCATTAGTGAGCCGGCTATGAGATCAGCAGTGAGCGCGCCGGCGAGTACATCAGGGAATGCATCAGCAAGTATATCCGGCAAAACATCCGGCAATGCATCAGGAAACACATCCGACAAAACATCCGGCAATGCATCCGGAAATACATCTGACAAAACATCCGGCAATGCGTTCGGAAACAATGTATTTACCGAATCAACACGTTCTGCAGGGCTTGCCGGAACATACATAACAATTAATGATTCCGTAAATGCGCCGTATGAGATATTTGTTCCGGTACCTGGCGAACATATGATTTACAATGCATTGGCGGCTGCAGCCTGTGGACAGGTTCTTGGTGAAACACCTGAAGAGATAAAAGAAGGAATCAGTAAGTTAAAGACCATCAGCGGAAGAAATAATTTTATAAAAACAGATAAATTGACGGTAATCGATGACTGCTACAATGCTAATCCGATGTCTATGAAGGCTTCGCTTTCAGTACTTAAGAATGCAGATGGCCGCAAGGTTGCAATTCTCGGAGATATGTTTGAGCTTGGCGAGGATGAAAATGAGCTTCATGCGGAGGTTGGCAGCGCTGCCGTAGATAACAATACCGATTTACTTATTGCAATCGGTAAGCTTAGTAAAAATACATTTGATGCAGCAAAGGATAGAATGAATGCAGTTTATTTTGAAACTAAGGCAGAGTTTCTGGAGAAGATGCCGGAACTTATAAAGGCCGGTGATACGGTGCTTGTAAAGGCATCACACGGTATGGAATTTACTGAGATAGTTGAAAAATTGTCTGCAATTAAATGAGAACATATATATATAAAAGTAAGATGTAAATCTCAAAATAAGATAGATATAATCTCAAATTTCGGATTTTTCTGATTAATTTGCCTGTTGATTAGCAAGAACATTTTTAAAGGTAGAATGTATATTCTATAATAAGATATAAAAAATCAAAATTCAAATTATGAATTTTGATGATTAATTTACCTGATAATTAGCAAGGACATTTTTAATGAAATTCAATGTATGGAAAATTTACGGGAATAAGAAATGAGGTGCAAAGTATTGGAAAATAAATATATTATGGCGCTTGATGCCGGAACGACCAGCAATCGTTGCATTATCTTTGATAAGCAGGGAAATATAAAGAGTATGGCCCAGAGGGAGTTTACGCAGATTTATCCTGAGCCGGGCTGGGTCGAGCATGATCCTGATGAAATATGGTCTTCAATGATGGGCGTGTGCGTCGAGGCGATGAGTAAGATTAACCTGAGTTATGAAAATATAGCCGGGATTGGTATTACGAATCAGCGTGAAACCACGATTATATGGGACAAAGCGACCGGGAAGCCTGTGTACAATGCAATTGTCTGGCAGTGCAGACGTACTGCTGATAAGGCGGATCAGATTAAGGACTCCGAGCTTGGCAACAAGATATTAAAGAAAACGGGGCTCAGGCCGGATGCTTATTTTTCCGCGACCAAGATTCAATGGATTTTGGAAAATGTAGAGGGCGTAAGACAGAGAGCCGAAAATGGCGAGCTTTGCTTTGGAACGGTCGAGACATTTCTTATATGGAAATTAACGCATGGCGAGGTATTTGTAACAGATTATACAAATGCATCCAGGACGATGCTTTTTAATATACATACACTTGAGTGGGATAAAGAGCTTCTTGAGGAACTTAATATACCTGAGGCTCTTCTTCCTGAGGTAAAACCGTCAAGCTGCGTATATGGTGAGACGAATCCAACGCTGTTTGGTGGAAGCATACCGATTGCCGGTGCCGGCGGGGACCAACAGTGTGCGCTTTTCGGTCAGACCTGTTTTGATGAGGGACAGGCGAAGACTACATACGGAACGGGCTGTTTCCTGCTTATGAATACCGGTGATAAGCCGGTTGAATCACAGAATGGCCTGGTTACAACCATTGCGTGGGGAGCTCTCGGCGAGGTTAATTATGCCCTTGAAGGCTCGATA
>JAILOA010000152.1 GCA_024691065.1 Lachnospiraceae bacterium
AATTATAAGCAGTGGTGTATGATTTGTTTCATCAATCTCATAAACATATAAGAGATAGTCTCCTAATGTAAAATATGTATACTCATCACCGATAACTATCTTTACGTAAATCACATAACCATTTTCATTGTTTGACGGTGCAGGTATCTCACCCGTACATGCATTCCACTCTGAATCTGCTAATGCATCTAATGTATCTGCATCTAAGCCTTCATATGTAGGATTTCTACGTGTTCCGGAATTTTCAAATTCATCCTCAACAGGATCATAGAACTTATAATAAATCTCATCAGCACCATATATAAAGATACTGTCACTTTCAGTAAAGTAGCAATAACCTCCAGCGGAATCAGATTCATTTTCAACATCCTCAGGACCACCATAGTTCTCAAAATCTCCGTCAAAGCTGTTACCACCTACAAATCCATTACTTAAATCTAAATCGTCACCTCTGACTATTCTGTCAACAAAAGTTATTTTACTTTCATCATTACTTGGGTAGCTATAGTAGGAGTTGGTCATATTTACTGTATAACCACTTAAATCATCTACATAAGTCTTCTCATCAGATGATACTTTAACAGTAGCATTGAAACTATTAGCAGTTACTGTAGATGTTCCTGAAGTGCTTGTAGGATACTTAGCAGCAACCGATACCTTAACCGTGGTAGCAGCTGTAACTGTTTTTCCTGTTAATGTAATTGTATAGCTTCCATTGTAATTATCCTTGTAACTTGCTGTTAATACAGTAGTGTCAGCACTTGTAACAGTCACTGTCTTAAATCTGAATTTACTTAAATCCATATTAGACAATGTAGTGGTTACAGTAGCTGTTACCGTCGTACTCTTACCTGAATCGACACTTACTGTTGAAGGCGAGTATGAAAGATTAATGTCTCCGCTTGAGTAAGCACTATGTGTAACTGTATAAGTAGCAAGAGTAGTCTTATTTGAATCACTCTTGGCATATACATAAACCTCACTGGTACTTGAAGAATATGATGTATTCGAAGCGGTTACCTTACATGTATTTGTACTATCTTCTATTGATATGTAGCTTGATTCCTTTGTGAAGCCTACATTTGATGTCGCTGTAACGCTGTCATCTATAAGTCCTTCTGTTTCTGCCTGGGTCTCTGATCCGCCCACATCCAATGAAAGTGTTGCAGTGAAACTTGTATACTGACAAGGCTTCAAAGTACTTCCTGTATTACTGATTGTTGCTTTAAGCTTGTAAATTGCAATATTCTTGCTAACCTGTTTCTCACCTGCAGTTGCTGTTACTGTAATAATACCTGTATCCACTGCAGTAAGCTTGCCGCTTGAAATTGAACCTAAGTTATTTGAAGTGCTCCATGTAATGCTTCCTGTATAATCCGAACCATCACTCATTGTGACCGAAGCGCTAAGATTTGCCGATGCACTTGTCTTTCCGGTCAGATCAACCGAAGTTACCGAATCCGTAAATTCAATACTCTTTACATAAGCCTCTTCCAAAGCATTTACTACTAAGTTAATAGTCTTTGAAATACTTCCTGATGTAATTGTAACTGTTGTCTTACCACCCTTAAGTGAGGTAAATGTTGAAGATGTTCCCGATGTACTTGATAATGTACCGATTGTTGAATCTTCAACCTCCCAGGTGATTCCCTCTGTACTTCCTTCATTAACGGAAGCCGCAAAGTCAACGCTTTCACCTTCGTCGATTGTAACTGTATCACCATCAACAAGATCTACATCATCTGTACCATCATTGTATGAAACATTGAGTTCTTCTGTAATTATTGTCTTTGTTACGGTTATAGTACATTCAGCGCTAATTGAACTGTCCGCATCACTTGTAGCCGTAACTGTTGTTGTTCCGACGCCCACAGGAGTAATAACAATTGACTTACCACTCTGTGTGCTTGTTGGTGAAATAGTTGCTACATTTTCATTTGCAACAGACCAGTTAACTGTCTTATTACCGGCATTTGACGGGGTAATTGTTGCTGCAAGGCTCTTACCGTTGACATCTGTTGTAAGATCCAATGCCATTGTAGAGCTTCCAAGTGTAAGTCCCGTTACGCTTACCGGATAAACTTTTGCATAGGTCTTACCCTGAATTCCATTAGGTGCAGTTGCTGTAATATGCACTACTGTTTCTTTTGTAAGCGAACCTCTCTTAACATAAATTGTTGTTCCTGTAACATCTCCCGTAATTACCGTGCCATTCTTTGTACATGGTAATAAAGCAGTTGTTTCTGTAGTGGTAGTTGATGATTCGCTGAATGTCCAGGTAATTGTCTGATTAGCGGCAGCCTCCGGAGCTATCACTGCATTTAATACATAAACATTATCATCATTAATTTCCGGTCTTTCCGATACACTAATTCTTGTTACTTCTGTACTTACTACTGTTACCGGAATCTCTATTGTCTGGGTTCCTTCTTCTGTTGTATAGCTTACTGTAAGAGTTGTACTTCCTGCTTTTAAACCGCTTATAACAAGCTCACCATCGCTTACGGTAGAATTCTTATCAATACTTGCTATTGTAGTATCCGCAACACTCCAGTTTACAACATTTGCCGACTCGGAAATCTCTTCGCTGTCGGTTCTTGAAAGTGTAGCCCGCAATGTAGTGTTATCACCATTGTTAATATTTACTCCTACATCTGCAGGATTGCTACCCATTGCATCGGAAAGCGTAATACTTGTAGGATATACTACCTTATCTGCTACCGTCACTTCACAAGTTGCCGTAAATGTTTCGCTCTCCGAATTGGTAACGCTTGCCGTAATCACTGCTGTTCCTGCTGCAACTGCTTTAACCTTGCCACCTGAAACCGTAGCCACGCTTGTATCGCCTGATTTCCAGCTTACCGTATAACTATCTGTTGTATTACTTGGTGATACGGTAGCATTAATTGTTAACTCTCCTCCGGTAGTCATTGCTTCCTTGGAGCTTGA
>JAILOA010000172.1 GCA_024691065.1 Lachnospiraceae bacterium
TCTTTGTATGTTTCATCATCTTTTTGCTCTTTGACAGCTTTTTCGATTGTTTTAGAGAATAAATGATATTTTTCTTCGCATTCTACTATACTAGAACGAATCTTTTGCAATGTTACATTTATTTCTCCATTGTTTATGAAAGTATTATCTCTTTTATAAGTTATATTCTCCTCTTCTGTATTTATGACTATCTTAGAGATATTTGGTAAAAATAATAAACTACGTAAATCGATAGAATGTAATTGTTTAGTTACAGAAAAATCATCGTTTTGTTTATCGTCATCTATTCCAATTTGAATCGTTGTCTTAGTGCTTGAGGAAGTAACCTCGATATTTTTAGGAATAGCAAGCATAGGAACATATAAATCATGCTTTCTCTTAAGTTGTTTTTGAATCTGGGGGTGTTGTTTTATTGTTTCAAAAAAATCTGATGCTATTTTATTTGAGAACTCTATATTAAATCCTCCAGAAAAAATTTTCACTGAGTTAGCCCAATTCAATATTGATCTAAATCCAGTTCCTTTACTTCCTATATATTTCCCTTCCTTTGAACTATTATTACCTTGAACAATAGCCTTAATTCCTTCTTTGTCAAAAAAAGTTCCTGTATTAGACATAGAAAGAATATTACCTTTATAAGTGATAACAACCTCTAAATCTTCTGATGGCTTATTGCCTAATTCAATGCTTTTTTGATATGCATCATCAGCATTTTGTAACAATTCAAGTATTTCACGACCGTGATAACCTTTTATATCTCTTTCTTCAATATGGTCATCACGTATCAATTCATCATATTCCGATTCTGTAATATGTTTTTTACGATAATCATTTACAAGTTTTTTTATATATTGTATTGCTTCAGAAGTTGTTTCCATTTTTAATATTACTCCAAAGTTTTTGCTGTGGCATTAACAACAGTCTCATGCACAAAAATAATCTGGCCTTTCTTATTCTTATAGAAATCAGATTCAAGCCGTTTGAAATAACCACGTCGGAAATGAGGATTTACAATTCCGCCCTCTGATTCCATGGCATCCACAACTTTTTCAGAGGTTGCTAGACGGTGATTATTTTCGGTCTTAATTCCATGTGGAGCTCCATCCGTAAGACACTCAGGGAAACAACTAATGTATGCAATTATATTTAAGGCAAAATGCGCAATCTCATTTATTTCTGCATCGGTATAAACGATAGACTTTTTGTTTTCATAGTCCAGACTTGAAAGATGAAATTGTTCCATACCATGATTTACAAAGATGCGTAATTCGTCATTTTCATACAAGGAATAACAAAAAACATAACCTTGACGTTCATCCGGGATGTGCAGACAAAACGCAAGATTAGTTCCATCTACAATGTTTTCCATCTGGTCGTCTTGATTTACAAAAACCTTATTTCCGTTTTCAGCGATATATTTTTTGATACCAGAAATATCTTTTACATCAGCTTGTTTTAGAAAGTTCTGCAAATGAGCATCAGACATATAGATATGTAGAAGTTCATGCCGAACGTCACGCACAAAAAGTTGCATGGCTGTAGCATCATCAATACTCTGCATGAAGTTCTTTAGAAAAAAGTCATAGAACTGTTCTTCAGGATGATTAGATAATTCCCCTTTGTCAGCCATATCTCTGCACCATCTGCGAAAATTATCATAAAAAATACCGAATGTCTTACTATATTCTTTGTGTTTACTCATTAGTTTTGTATCCTAGGTAATCTTAAATATGTATTTGTTTCATATTTATTTGCATAATTTGGAATATAATCTAGATAAAAAATCTGAGGAATACCTACGGCAAGAATACAATCTGTCTCTCGATATTTAAGAAGAATAAGGAGGTCATTTTCGAATAGTCCAAGTCTTAGAGTATTGAAGCATTCACTGTTTTCAGAATTCTTTTTTGATAATTGAACTTGATTCTGTGTTCTTTTTCCGACAGTAACAACTCCATCGATTAACTCTAAATCCAACGGGGTATCTATGGAAATCGCAGAATTATTTAAGGATTTAATATTGTCTACTGAAATACGAACAGGTTTTTTTTCAATAGTAATATTATCTTTATTTTTGAACTCTGTATCAGTATAAAAAAAATGAGTTGCTTCGCCTGTTATAGCTATGTGTGATTGATGGCTTTTTCGATCGGTTTTGTTACGAACACATACATTTGCATTGGCCAGACGAATTGAAAGAAGTTCAACAAATATTCGTCCAGAAAAATAGTCTTTTAAATAATTATTATTATAACCCATGCTAGAAAAGTAATCCCTTAGTAATTCCAAGATTGGTTCGTATGCTGCCATTTATAGTTCCTCCAGAGCTTTTTTTATTGTTTTAGCTATAATATTACTTAAGATAGGAGGAACAGAATTGCCAACTTGCATGTAAGTCATTGTATAGGACCCCCTAAAGAAATAATTATCTGGATATGATTGTATTCTTGCGGCTTCTCTTGGTGTTAATCCTCTAGCTTGATTAGGGTGTATATACATATTACAATCATACTTCATATGTGCTGTAATGGTTTTACATGGTCTATCCATTTCTAGTTTGAAATATTTATCCTTAAATATCTTTGATCTTCTTTTATAAGGCATAATATCTTGAATTTTGGGATCTGTAGAATTATCACCTGGATTTAAGCGTCTAAAAATTTCTATATCTCTAGAATTGTTATATCTAGCTTTGTGATTAAAAACTAAAGGAAAGAATTCATTATGATTAATCGTATCAACATATTTAGAATGGAGTTTATTCGCAGGTTTAGAAATTGTGTATCCTGTTAAATCATCCTCTAATTCTGTTGAATTCATTTTTGTTTTGGCTTGTAATTCTTGCATATCCTGTATTGCATCACAAAGTGTTGTCTTATCCTGTTTTTTTGCATAATCAAACAGTGTATCGAATAATGAATCATTATCTATGCCTAACCGATTTCCAATAAATATTACTCTTTCTCGATTTTGTGGGACCCCAAAATCTTTTGCATTTAATAATCTAGCGGAAACGGTATACCCAATTTTTCCGAAATCTTCCTCAATTTGATTTTGTACATTGAGAATTCCTCGTACATTTTCCATTACAAAGAATTTAGGAGTAAGCTTAGAGATTGCTTGAATATAGCTTTTATATAAGTGATTTCGGGGATCATCAATAAGGCGTTGCCTATTTGCCATACTGAATCCTTGACAAGGGGGACCACCTATTACGACATCTGTAATATCAAATCTTTTTAAACTATTTAGATTTGATATTACATCATTTATATCTCCAGCGATTATATTCTGTTTAGGAGTTTCTGGATGATTAAATCTATATGTTTCAATACAGCATTCTTGAATATCATTTGCCAGTGATACTTTAAATCCATTATTTCTAAAACCTAAAGAGAGCCCTCCAGCTCCGCAGAAAAAGTCTGCAAATGTGAATCCATTTTTTTTATCTTCGAGCTCTTGAATCGAATTTCTATATGTTCCACACCATTTTGAAAGATAACACTTTTTACAAGCTTTTGAATGACAAAGAGTATATGTATTTTTACATTTATTACTAGCTTTTGTAATTATGGAAGATTTATTACTTAAGTAATAATCGCGTACATATACATTGCTTTCATCTCTGCATAACGAAAAAATATTGTCCAGCAAATATATGGATTGTTCTTTTGTACCTACTTCATTATCAGTAATTTCTAATATCTTTAAGATCTCATCGATTTCTTTCATAAATTATCAGCCTCAATGTATTTAAGAATACTCTTTGCAATTGCATAAGATACATTAACTGTTACGGCATTACCAAATTGTTTATATGCCTGACAATCAGAAACTTCATATTTAAAACTCTCAGGAAAACCTTGTAATCTAGCACATTCTCTTGGAGTAAGCCGACGTAGCTTACCATTTTGAGTAACATAATTATCTTGGCAAGCTCGATGCATTTTTGCCATTGTTGCAGTTAATGGTCTTGCAATTTGTAAATCAGTCTCAGATTTTGCAACATATCCACCGCTTCCATTAGAGAGAATTGTTTTTTTGATACGTTCCGATAAGAAATACTTTTCAGATACGTTCTGTTCTAAAATATCTTGTAGATATTTTTCTAGCTTCCTTTCTTTGGGAAAAGTGTAATCTATTTCATTATTTAAGAAACAAACAATAAAAACTCTATTTCGGGTTTGTGGAACTCCGTAGTTTGCACTGTTTAGCATTTTTGCAAATACTTTATAACCCAGAGATTCTAGTTCTTGCTTAATTACCTTAAAAGTTTCTCCTTTATTATGGGTCATTAATGTTCTTACGTTTTCTAAAACGACTATCTTTGGTTGTTGCTTTATTTGTTTTTTATATGAAATAATATCAACAATCTTAAAGAAGAGTGTCCCTCGTTTATCTTCAAAACCTTTTTCAAGCCCCATCATACTAAATGGTTGACATGGGAAACCTCCAATCAAAACATCATGATTGGGTATATCTCTATAATCAACTTGATTAATATCACAACAAACAGCTTTGTGTTCAAAATTGAGATTATATGTTTGTACAGCATATTTATCAAAATCATTTGCCCAAACTATTTCATAACCTGCTTTTATAAAGCCTAAGTCGAGTCCTCCACATCCTGAGAAGAAAGCTGCAACTTTTAATTTATTATTCACGTGTAAATCCCTCATCAATTAATTTTGCTGCAATATTTAATATTCTTTGGCATTGTTTTTCAGTAGGAATTCTACCAAAATTCATTTTTGTCGCAGCTGTCAAAAAACTAATTTCAATATCAGAAAGAAGATTTTTCTCTTTCCCCCATAAAAGTACATCTTCCCAGTATTCT
>JAILOA010000221.1 GCA_024691065.1 Lachnospiraceae bacterium
CCGGTAACAACTGCAATTTTACCATCTAATTTTCCCATACATTTCC
Organism: Lachnospiraceae bacterium; assembly: GCA_024691065.1. Lineage (GTDB taxonomy): Bacteria > Bacillota > Clostridia > Lachnospirales > Lachnospiraceae > JAEEJA01. Next base: position 47 of record JAILOA010000221.1, read on the forward strand.
CTCATATTCTCAAATTTTATTTAAGCATTATTCACTCCAACAAAACAGAAATATCTTCCATTTCATAGGAATATCTTTCAACATATTCTGACAAAATAAAATCAAGGTTTACTTCATATTCTCAAATTTTATTTAAGCATTATTTACTCCAACAAAACAGAAATATCTTCCATTTCATAGGAATATCTTTCGACATATTCTGCCAAAATATAATTAGGATTTGCCTCATCAAACATTTCAGGTTTGTAGAACTGTCGATTTACAACATATACATTTTCAAACTGTTCTCTAATTGAAGGTATCATAGCAACCCTGAATGAATCACCAATAAGCAAAATAGATTCCTTGATTGGTGCGTTTTCATTATAAAAATGTGACATTTGGCCGCCTTCCTGCTCATCACCGACAGTTTTCCAGTCCATTTCAGGAGTGCCATCAATCTCATACTCAATATCATCTGTTAAATAAGACCGAATCCCCACTATCTTGGCAAGATCATCAAGAGCACTGATATGATAATTACCCTTAAGATTTTTGGTTTTTATATCACGTTCGGAAAGTTCAGGCATATCTAAATCCCACGAAGCCAACGTATCCCTAACACCGACATATCCTCCCAATTGATTCCAATGAGTATCATAATTATAGTAATATCTGGTATCCGTATCATTCAACAAATCTTCTTTAGGGGATACAATATTTACTCCACCTTCGTATAAATATTTAATCAATATATCGGTGGCCGATACATTTGCATGAGTATATGTGGTTGGCATACTTTTATAGTAAACATTCTCTTTATTCGGTGCAACCATTACGGCAAATTTAATTCCTTTATCCGCAAGCTCATTCTGGGTTTTGGATACCGCTTCCAAAATATTTGCTTTTTCCTCATCCGTATATAAATTGGTACCCTCAAAGTCACTGATAGAATCCCCATCCGGTTCCGAATCAAAGAATAACCAATTATCCTTTCCGGAAATAACAGAAGCGGAATTCAACTCCTTTGACAACAAATATGTTGTAATCGAATCTATTTTACTGAGAGCATCATTTTTCCATACCGACCACTGCGAATCTACGGTATCAAACATTACATCTATGCTATCATCCAAATATTCGATTTTCTTCTCTTTTACCGAATTATCGGATTGAGATACATTTGCTTCCCTTTCAGGTGAGTTCTTATCGGCATTTACAAAATCACCCTGCAATGTACTCAATGTCGTATTAACTACTATCATAGTCTTGCTTAAAAAGAAATATATCCATGACAATATAGATAATATCAATAAAACTACTATAATTAAATTAATATGCCAATTATTTTTATCCAATATTTTATTTTTCAAGATATACCTCACTTTCTATAAAATAAAGGAAATCGTTACATTTTTGTGTAAAGCCCTATTTACCGGCCTTTTAACTGTGACCCAAAATCATCTGCAATTAAATTGCTTTCCTCTGAAAATTACCAAAATCCGTTAAAATTACCGTAAATATTACTACAATTATCTGAATATGTTAAAAATTTCCGTAAGCATTACTATAATTACCAAATTTATTTAAAAATTACCGTAAATATAAGGAACATAAGACGAGTTAACTACAGCAAATAAAGCAAATGAAGCGCAAACAATTACAGCTATTCCCTTAAAAATCACAAACCATTTTTTATCTGTAAAACGCGAAAACAATTTTTCCAACGGAAAACATAAAAGAACCGCAATTATTAAAAGAATTATATAATTATAAGCTTTACCATCAGGCGTATAATTGCCGCTAAACATTCCCTTTATATACTTTCCGGCAACCATAAGATTATCAGCCCTAAATGGCACCCATAACAGATTAACGAAGAAAAGCATATAGATATGACCGATAATTCCCGATCCCACTTTCTTCATAAAAGGAGCATATTTTTCAAGAACCAAAAGAATAAAATAACCTATTCCCCAAACTATGAAACTCCAATCGGCCCCATGCCAGAGTCCTGTAAGCATCCAAACCACGAGCATATTAAATAAATGTCTGGGTTTAGAACATCTGTTACCGCCCAACGGAATATAAATATAGTCCCTAAACCACTGAGTCAATGACATATGCCATCTCTTCCAAAAATCCGAAATACTACTACCTCTGTAAGGATGATTGAAATTTTCTCTGATATCAAATCCCAGTAATTGCCCTATACCTATTGCCATATCGGAGTATCCGGAAAAATCAAAATACAATTGAAGTGTATAAGCTATGGATCCCATCCAAAGATCCAACCCGGAAAATGTATTGCCCTGCGCCACACCATCAAAATAATAATTCACCAACGGTGCGATTTTATCGGCTATCAGGACCTTTTTAGACAAACCAAATATAATTCTTTCCATTGCCGAAACATAATTTGCCTTGGAAGTTTTTCCTTTCTCCGATTCTGTCGTCTTATCAAGCAGTCCATCCATAAATTCGTTATATCTGATAATAGGGCCTGATGTAACCGTAGAAAAGAAAGTTAAATATAAATAAATATTTAACAATGACGTTTTTTTATCAATTTTACCTTTATATAAATCAACTAAAAAAGACACTGCCTCAAATGTTATAAATGATATACCCAAAGGAACGATAAATGATACAGTTTCTATATGGGTACCTGTCATTGAATTAATTGTTTTAATAACAAATAAAGTATATTTAATTACTAATAATGGAGCTACGGAAATTACTATTGAAATTGCCAAGGCCCATTTCTTCTTTACTTTTACAAGCAATATAGATAATATTCTGATAATAATTGAAAAAACTAAAATCATCAAAAATGCACCTATACCGCCCCAGACATAAAAAATACTGTTTGCCAAAAACAAAAGAATATATTTTCCTTTGTTATTCTTTGTTCCGATAAGGTTATATAATATAATAAACCAAGGTAAAATACCTATTAAAAAAATAGCTGATGTAAATAACATCTGTAAATCTCCTGTTTTTTTTCTACAAATGATACTTCAAATAAAAGTACTACATTCTACTCTTCGGTTGCATTTTCCGAATCAAACTTGTTCTTGATATGCCAGAGATTTGAAGTGTCTCCCTCATATTCGACCCAGCCGTCTTCGGTTTCGATGTACCACTTATCACCCTCGCATTCCATCCAGCCGTACTCGCTATCCCCGGCGATGTCATCATACCAGTACTGCCAAAGGTTAGGGGCAACATCGGTATTATACCAGATATAGCAATTTGTATCATAATCATAATAGCTATCTGCACCATAATCCCATGACAAACATTTTTCGTAATCGTCAGTAGATTCACAAATTTCGTAAATAAGTCCGGAATTTTTATTATCAGATTTTTTCTTGCTTGAATTTTTATTTCCGGAATTTTTATTTCCGGAATTTTTGTCCGAATTTTTCTTATCTGATTTATTATTCCCGGAATTTTTCTTGTTTGAACTATTGCTATCCTTATTTTTTGACTTCTTACCGTTTTCGGCACCATCAACCTTCTTTAAATAAATGTCACTTCCATAAATATCAAGATTACTGACAGGTTCATCTTCAACAGATGTACTTGTATTACCCGATTTATGATTATTGTATGAAGTTATCGAACCCAAAATCCCTAGCGAAATGAAAAGTCCCGGAGCAGTCATAAAAAACAAAATCAGAATTATTATTCCCCTCATGGCAGCTTTATTACCTGCACGTTTGGAGGTTTCAGTTACATTTACGAGTTCATCTATAAAGACCGGCGTCTTACTCATCGTAGCTCCGCATGAGTTACACGTCGGATACTGTCCCTCATTCCATACATACTCAGCCTCGGCGCCACAATATTCGCATCTAAAATGAGATTTAAATGTACCGTCCTGATTCTTAAAGACAATGTCATTGGCATCATAATAGGTGCCTTCCTCGTTGTAATAACCCTTGTGAAATACCTCGTTTGTTTTAGGATGAATCCATTCCCTGTCATAATATATGTAATTATGTTTCTTACCATCCAGCAAAAGCGAGTTATTCTTTATTTCCTTAGGCATGCGCTTATCTATATATACGCTTTTAATCCTGGGTTTACTTGAATAGCTTGAACTGTATGTTCTTGATCCATATGACCTTGAACTATGTGAGCTTGAACTATGAGATCTGCTCCTCGAACTTGAACTCCTCGAACTTGAGCTTCGTGAACTTGAGCTTCGTGAACTTGAACTTCTTGAACTACTGCTACTATGTGAACGCGAGCTGTGTGAACTCGAGCTATGTCTTCCTGGTGGCATAATGTTTCCTCCTAGTTAAATTTAAAATTCACAACTATGATAGCACATAACTATCTTTATTTCCATAATAAAATATTCATATAAATCCGCAAAATATGATACTTAAATATAACAGTGAATCCGTAAAATATGATACTTAAATATAACCTGAAATCCGCAAAACAAAAAAATCTCTCTAAGGAATGCGATGGTTTTAAGCCATAAACAATTCCTTAAAGAGATTCTAATTACTCAATAATAAATTTTAAATACAATAGTAAACATACTATCACTTTTTATCAATAATCTTAATATGCATAAGAAAGAAAACCAAGATCCTTTAATCCTATATTTAAATTTTTACCATTATCATCTTTAATGTATTCCAAAAAATATATACTATCATTTGACTCTTTTAGAGCATTTACCACTCCGGTATTATATGCAGTCTTATTGGCTGTTGAAGGACTATTATTCCAATTATACATATATACATCAGATGGTGTAGCGGTTATTACACTCCTATCACTTATTGTAGCATACGCGTATGATGCAACTGTACTTATCCTAACATCCATTTTCAAAGAACCCTTATAAATTTTAAAACCATGTCCATTATAAAAGAAAGATGCGTACGTACTTCCATTGGTATATGCTCCCCATGAATATTTTGTATCTATACTAGGTCCATAGTAATACGTTACTCCGTCTGTCATCAACTTACCATTTTTCATTATGTGCTTAATAACATAGTCCAAATTCTTATCATAGTACTCTTGTGTATTAGTTTGAGGATTAGCAGTTGATTCGATAGTTTGAGGATTAGCAGTTGATCCGGAACCGGATGAAGATTTACCTTCTGCTACAACTTTTACGACTATATTTGTAGTAACATTACTATTTTTATCACGAATGACAATATTATCTATTCCTGTTCTTAAACCTGTAATATTCAGAGAATTGCCAACTCCTGTATAATTTCTGTCCCATGCACAATATGCAGTATATTCACTTTGATTAGTATAAGTAACAGTTGTTGGAATTTTAGCAACAACAACAACAGAAACTGTCTTACCTACTTCCACCTCAATACTTGATGGAGAGGCAACAATTGTTTGACCAGAATAATTAGAAGTATTTTTTCCTGATGAATCACTTCCACCTGATGAATCACTTCCACCTGATGAATCACTTCCACCTGCTGAAGAATCTCTTATCTTTACTTTACAAACAAATTTCTTTCTTCCAACCTTTGCAATTAATTTAAAATTAGCTTTCGTTTTATCCGTTGAAGAATCAATAATTGCTTTTGAATTATACTTTCCTCTGGTGGAAAGGAAAGCATATTTCTTAGTTGACATAGACCACTTTACTTTTCTTTTTGCCCCTATTACTCTTACTACTTTCCTATCAACTGACTTCATTTTAATACTATTTTTACTTATTTTCATTCTTGCAGCTGATGCAGTGTTAGAATTAAATGCTGTAGCAGAAAGAATAATCATCATAACAGCAACAAAAAATATGAACAAATGTTTTCTAAATTTTTCCATAGGTTTTTCCTCCTTGTATTTAAATTGAATTTAGTCATTCATTGTTCATATTTTCCATTATTTTTTTTACTTTGTCAAATCCCTCCAAACAACCTCAAACCACTATATTTATTGACTTTCATCCATTTTAAAACACTTATTGCAAAATTTGGTATAGTAAATGTAAAAATTAACAATCATTATATTTCTTTCTCACCATAATCTCCCTCTGCCTATTCTCAGATAATTAATCACTTCTTCCTCTCCGCAAGCTCCTTCTACGCTATTGTTCAAACAATAAATCACTACTTACTATCCGCTAGCTCCTTTTACACTATTTACAGAAAATAAATCACTTCTTCCTCTCCGCGAGCTCCTTCTGCACCTTCAGAAGCTCCTCGTCGCTAAGCTTAAACTTCTTCTTGAAGCATATAATCGCTGCGAAAAGTCCGACAATAGGTATGAGCGTCATAACCATTCTAAGCCCCATCTGTGAGGAAGCTGCCACAGTCTTCGAGAAATCCACCGCCTTGTCAGCCTCTGCAACCGACTCACTACTGAGACTGAAAACCGAAAGTGATATGGATGCAATAAATGCAGCGATACCCGAAGCGAGCTTCACCACAAATG
>JAILOA010000227.1 GCA_024691065.1 Lachnospiraceae bacterium
AAATCAACCACCGTTAATGCAACCGGGAAATCAGCCGCCTGACGATAATGCGGTACCACCGTTGCCAAGCAGAGATAATAATCAAGTATAACGCTAAAGCGTTTAGGTGGTGACATAAATAATAACTAATAAACCGTACCGGGTCAAAGCTTATAAAGAGTCAGTGCACAGACTGTTTATATGCTTCCCGGGAAGTATTTTTATAATTATGATTCTTGGTATATGACATACCGGTTACATATACATAAGGGTTATAAAATGGGATAGAATATGAGATTAATACCAGGAAAAACAAAGGTCAGGATAGAACTGTTTAAAGGAATAACTTTAGCTGATATTATAGTAGCATTACTTGGAATCGGTATTGCTACATTATGTATTGTATCAACTATTCCAGGTCGAATAGGTATCGCTATAGCGATAATTGCAATCTTTGGTTTATTGTTATTCAGGCTTGATGATGAAGGACTTTATGTTTTGATTTGGCATATGTTAAGGTATTCCTCATATTCTAAAAATTATAAAATAAAGGAAATTGGAGAAGAAGAGAAAGAAAATAAGTTACTTCAGGAAGAAGTAGCTAAGGTAGTAAAAGAGAGAACAGAAGAAGAGGATAAAGTATCCGAGAAAGAGAAGAAAGAAAGACTTAAGGAATTAATCAAAGTTGAGAATGAAATACTGAAGAGCAAGACAGCTACTGAAGAAGAGAAAGATGCTGTATGGCAGGCCAGAGCTGAAAGAGCTGCAGAAAAGAAAAAGGAGAAAGTTAAGAAGCAGGATAAGACAGCTAAGGTTGAGGACATAAAGAATATAGTTCCATTTACGGCAATCAAAGACGGATATGTGGAATATGGCGGAAAGTATTACGGTTGTGCCATTGAGATAGATCCGATTGAATTTAGATTTTTTTCACAACATAGAAGAAATAATTCAATTGAGAGTTGTTTAGGTAAGGTATTAAGGAGCTTTCAAGGTGAATACGGTGCAAATATCGTAAAGGTTCAGAGACCTATAGTTTATGATTCTTTCCTGGATGCTGAATATAATAAATTATCCGAAATTAAAAAATCCTATGAAAACGGAATGTTTACAGAGGAAGAGTTAAAGGCAAGAGTTGAGATTCAATATGACAGAATCAATGAGGTCAGAAGACTTTGTAATGAAGATAAAGTAATTGAACCGTTTTATTATTTGGTTCTTTTTGACAGTAGTAAGTCAAGGCTTGATCTCGCAGTCAGACAGGCAATCAATACACTTCAATTAGGAGAATTGGTTGTACGTAGATTGGATTCAAGAGGATTAGCAAAATTACTTAAGTATTCCAACGGTTTAGACTTTGATGAGTCCGAAGCTGACAGGATTGATGAAGCAGATCTTGCTAATTGGGCTACACCAAAGGATGTTAAGTTCTATGCAAGAAAGGTTGAAGTAAACAATTTTATTACTCACAACCTGAGAGTTATATCATATCCTACAATGGTTGGTGATTCATGGCTTGCAGGAGTTATGTCATTCCCTGCCACAAAAGTTGTTGTAAAGATAGTGCCTATGGATAATGATAAGGCTATACGTGCAATTGACCGTTCACTTTCTGAACTTAGAGGTCAATATATAGCTACCAGTCAGGATTCTAAAATGTTAGAGCTTTCCGAGCATATCAATACATTATCGACACTTCTTTTAACTTTACAGCAAGATAATGAAACTCTTCTTTCGGTTAATGTATATGTAACAGCTTATGATGCATCAATGACAGAACAAGATCCGGTACTTTCCGAAGATTTTAAGAGTTTGATGCCTTATATAGCAGATATGAAGAAAACTCTTAAAAGGAGTTGGAGTGAAGCCGGTATGAGGCTTTCAGGTATGGACTTCATGCAGGTTCAAGGTTTTATAGGATCACAGATTTCAAACTATGATCCATTGCTTAATGACGGTAGAGGGATTCCAACCAATACGATTGCAGCTATGTTCCCGTGGATATTTGCACATATATCCGATGAAGGTGGTATAAAGCTTGGTGAATCAGATGGAGTTCCTGTATTTATAGATTTCTTCAAAAGGGATTCCGAGAGAGTTAACTCCAATATGGTTATCGTAGGTAAGTCCGGTTCCGGTAAGTCTTATGCTACAAAAGCACTTTTAGCTAACCTGGCTTCGGAGGATGCTAAAATATTTATTTTGGATCCTGAGAATGAATATTCCGAGTTGGCTCATAACCTTAATGGTAAGGTTATAAATGTAGGTAATGCAAAGTATGGAAGATTAAATCCATTCCATATAATTACCGCCCTTGAAGATGATGAAGCCGGAGAAGATGGAGGCGGTCCGGGAGGCAGCTTCGCAACACATCTTCAATTCCTCGAAGAATTTTTCAAGCAGATTCTTCCGGATATTGATAAGGATGCTCTTGAGTTTCTTAACTCACTTATTGAAAGAGTATATCTTAACTTCGGAATCACACCGGAGACTGATCTTTCGGCTTTAACCGCTGAAGATTATCCGATATTTGATGATTTATATGACGTTGTATTGGCAGAGTTTGAAAGAACAAACAATGAGTATTTACGTAAGTTGTTACGTTCACTTGTGAATTATATTTCAAAATTCTCAACCGGTGGACGAAATGCTAATATTTGGAATGGACCATCAACAATAACTACCGAAGAAAACTTCTCGGTATTTAACTTCCAGTCCATGATAGCAAACAGAAATACAACAATTGCCAATGCCCAAATGCTTTTGGTGCTTAAATATGTTGATAATGAAATCATCAAGAACAGGGATTACAATTTAAAATACGGTCTCAATCGTAAAGTAGTAGTTGTTATCGACGAGGCTCATGTATTTATTGATACAAAATTCCCTGTAGCGCTTGATTTTATGTTCCAGTTAGCTAAGCGTATACGTAAATATAACGGTATGCAGATAGTTATAACACAGAACATAAAGGACTTTGTCGGTAGTGAAGAGATTGCAAGAAAATCCTCTGCTATTATCAATGCCTGTCAGTACAGCTTTGTTTTTGGTCTTGCGCCAAATGATATGTCTGACCTTTGTAAGCTTTATGAAAAGGCCGGCGGCATTAATGAAAGAGAGCAGGAGGACATAGTCGGAGCCAAGAGAGGTGAAGCATTTACAATTATGAGTCCGACTTCAAGATCTTCATTTACTATAGATGTACCTCATCAGATGGTAGAAATGTTTGAAAATAGAGATTTCAGAAGCTATTATTTCTCCGGAGAAGAGGGTAAATCAAATTGGGAGGATTTTGTTTCAGGTAGCAGAGAAGCTCATGATATTAATTTCGAAGAGCGTAAACGTGCTGAAACAAAGGAAAGAGTTGTTAATGAGCGTCAAAGTATATTTAGCTTCTCTGAAATTACAGAGGATGAGGCTAAGGAAATTCAAAGGTCTTATGAAGCTGAAGCGGATGGCTCATATAATGACGAGAAAAACTCCATTAAGAGAATGATGGAAGCCGAGATGGCTGTCGACAAGAAAGAATATGAAATGGCGATGGGTCGCTTTGGTAATATTGATTTCCAGGAAATCAGCGACAGTGAAGTGAATTTGCAGGAGGAAGCTGCAGATTCGAAATTCGGCGGTATAAGCTTTTCCGAAGTATCGGATGATGATTTGGAGAAGTTGGCAAAGGCTTCCGAGCCTACTGCTCAGTCAGCTAATACAGCTAATACTGCTAATGTAGATGAGCATTATATCAATGATACCCTCAATGAGTTCAAAGAATCTATGCGTGAAGAAATGGAAAAGGAACTTATTGATAAGATCAAATGGATTCAGCTTGGAGCCGGTATTAATATGGCTCAGCCGGTAGCTTACGGCGGAATGGATCCGGTTAATACGGGTACTATGCCTTATCAAACGCCTCAGATGCAAATGCCGGATAGTTACGATGATAACGGATTTGTGGACAATAATGATTATATGCCGGATAATATCGCAGGTATGGATTATGATTTAAATGATATCGGTACATTATCAGACAGTGATGATTCACTTGATGATGAGGAAATGGATGAAGAAGACGAATTCGCATCTCTGGACGATGCACTCGGTAGTCTTGATAATATCGATCTGGATGAAGATGAATTTGAAGATTCCGATGATAATGATGATATCTTTGCTGACATTTTTGACGATGATGATGAGGATGAATTTGAAGACGATTCGGATGACGATGATGACATCTTCGATTTTGATGAAGAATCCGATGATGAGGAATCCGAAGAAGAATCCGATGATGAATCCGATGATTTTGATGATGACTTATTTGATGACGATGATGACATATTTGAGGTTGAGTCAGAAGAATATGAACCTACACCATTTGTATTTTCAGAGTTGCTCGCTGAAACAGCAGAAGAGTATTCGCATATGGATGTAAGCGAGAGAATGGATGAAATCAACGAAGAAGTAATGGAAATAACCCTTGAAGAACTAATTGCATATGTAAAGAAACACAGAAAAAAGAAGGTTAGTTAATTAAGAAGGTAAATTACTTGTAAGGAGAATAGATAATGGATGTAAAATTAGTCGACAGAGGTACAGATGGTGAGTTATTGTTGACCGGGGATTTAGACACCAAGACTGCAAGGGATGCTGATGCTTTATTTACTCAGATGTCCCAGCGGTTTTTAAATATAACACTTAATATGCAGAGACTTGAATATGTATCAAGTGCAGGTCTTAGATCTATAAGAAATCTTTATATTAAGGTATATCAAAAGGGTGGAAAACTTACCATAACAAATGTTAATGAAAATGTAATGGAAGTATTTGAAATGACCGGTTTGGCCGGATTGTTGAATATTAGATAGTTTAGTGAAACCCAATAGAATGGGTGAAATCAATGTGAGAGTATTTTGTAACGAGTTAAACTTAGTTTTGTACAGGAAATGAGGTAATGCTATGAAGACACAAAAACTAAAGAGATTCATAAGCTTGCTATTAATCTTAGTGCTTATGTTTTCATTGGTTCCTGTGAAAAGCGCCATGGCTGTAAAGGATGACGAAACCGCTGGAATTGATATGGACTTTGAGGAGGAAGAAACGACTGCTCCCGAAGAAACCGGATCGGCCGATTCAGAGGAGGATTCCGAAGATTCGGACAGTGATTCGGAGGATCCTTTTTCCGTCGATGAAGATAGTAATTCATCGGTTTTAAAGTCGCTTTATTCTGTAGATGTAGATGGTGAGGCACCTACATTTCAAGCGAATAAAGGTATGGAAAATTGGATAAACCGTAAATCCTATAAGGCACTTGCCAATACCTACGTTCTTCGTGTAGGAACCGGTGAAGCAGCAGGAAGTTCTATTTTATATTTCAGATTGAGATATATAAATTCAGAAGGAAAAGAAAAATTAACTTACTTATTTCCAAATACAGATGCTATGAGCCGTAGTGAGGCACTTATAAAATACACTACCGGAAATGATGAAAATTCAGTTACCCCTTATGGTGAGTCTTTATTAAAGGATCTTCATTATAAGGAGGAATATAATGAAACTCCTCTTGACTCATGGACAGTACAGGATTATGCTTTTGAACTTATTGATTCTGTCAGTAAGCTTACAGATGTAGATATTTATCTTTCAAAAGGTAAATGGAGCACCCAGGGTATGACCCTTTTTAAAGCAAAGAAAGTAAGGGGATACGAAGAGTATGGAATTATTTCCGGACAAAGATTTTTAGATTTTGAAGGTTATAAAATTGCCGAAGTTATAAATAAGAAAAGTGCAGTGACCATTTCTACAACAGGTACAGACAAAATTGAACATGTTGCTGATTCCGAGGGAAATTCGGAATATTGCGACATTATAAATCTTACCGATTCAGGGATTAAAAATTATTTTGCCTCAAGTGATGATGTATATACTTTAAGAATGGATTTCCTTGATTCTAGGGGAGCCGGTATAGAGTCATTCATAAATAAGAAAATAAAACAAATCAATCAGGATAATGGTATTGTTGAAGATATTACAGTAAAGTTTCAATATAAAGATGTTGAAGGAATGTACAGAACTATTACATTTCCTGTTATTCTTAGTAGTTTTGCCGAGGCAAGGAAGCATACCGGTGATTCATATCTTATGGGATTCGCGGGAAGAGGTGAAACCATAGCTTTTACCGGATATTTACCGGGATTTGCTTCGATAGAAGGTAATGTTGAAATATCACTTGGCGCAGCTGCAAGAACGGCTATTGAAAAAAATGGAATTACAATGGATAATGGCACAAGCAAGATGAATAATGTTCTTAATGCAACTACCAGTGATAATGTCAATCTTTCCGGAATATCTATTTATAAGGGAAGTTGTATGTCATACGTTCTCAACGGAATAGATTCCGATGGAGATGAGTTGCAGGGTGCAAGTCTTGAATATGAATTTGAAAATGCCGAACCATTGTATTACTTTACAACCTCAGACATAATAGGTAGAGAGATTTATTCCGGAAAAAGCACTAAGCTTAAGCTTTCTGCATATAAGAGCGGTTCACAGATAATTGCTTCCACTAAAATGTCTGATAAGTTTATGATTACACTTGTTACAAGTGATATAGCGGCAGCAGGAACAAAGGATGATGTATCATTTAAGCTTTATTATAAAAATAAACAAGGAAAGGATGATAAGACAGTAACAAAATATGTCAGAAACGAAGCTGTCGATTTCATGGGAGATTGGATCTCTACAGATGATGATGACTTTGTTTATAACGGAGGTATGGCACCCGGAGGATATATTAATTTCCTGATAGATGCTCCTAATTTGAAGAACCCGACTCAGGTTGATTTATCTCTTTTAGGTAATGATGAGTGGCAGATGAAGGATATGGTGGTTTCATACCTGGATAGTTATGGAAAGAGAAAAGCCTATATATCCAAAAATCCGGAAAAGGGTTCATATTATTGGGTTCAGCGTTCGTTAGAATCTGCCGAAATATTTACACTTTCCACTGCAAATACAAGCGTACAGGATGATAGCGGAAATAATATCAGTCCTGACGGTACTTCAACAGGTGAAGATGAAGAAGAATTTTCTATTAACAGAGGCGAGCAATTATTCTTAGGCGGAGCGTCGCTCTCATTTTCTTTCGAAACAGGTAAAGCTAATACTGTTGAGGAACAAGATAATTATTCAGAAGTCCGTTATAAGATGAGTTATGAGCAAACTCAGATTAACTGGGGATTCACAAAGAAAAGAAAGGTATATGATGTACAGGTTAAAGTAGATAATGATTCCGCTTATTCCAATGATAACGGTGATGCGGGTTCTGTAAACTATTTCTACTTCCAGCTCATATTTAAGAATGGTAACAGTGCATATGTACTTGCAAACCAGCAGATTTCCAGTGACGGTTTCCGTTCCGGAAAAACCGAGACATTTACGATTTCAACTAATAGAGATTACGGAAATTTGGTAGGTATACGTATTATACCTGAAGAAATATCAGATGATACCGATTCATTTGATAAGCTTAATATTGCAAATGTAACTATATCCGAACATACCAATGGTGGAGCATATATGCTTTACGTAATTGACCAGGTTGGTTGGATTGATATTGATTACAGAGACGAAGCAGAGGTTTACTCGGCAAGAGGAAGGGCTGCAAGATCTGCAGATGAGCTTTCCAAGATTTATAAGGTTACACATAAGGAACGTGCTGTAAATCTCTTATGTGAGATGACTACACATCCATGGGATAATGATTATAAACCATTTGAAGGTTCAATGTTGGCAGAGGTTAAGTATGTGAGCTCAACAACAAATGAAATCGAAACAATGACTTTCGATGTAGTACAAAGACTTGCCGATTATATGGGTAAAACTGCCAAGAGCGTTGAATATGAGACAAATCCTAATGTCGAATTGGGATATGAGGCATTTATGTCTACCGTATCGGATCCTGACTGGATGTTCAGACCGAGTCAGACAGATAGATTTGTAATGCCACCGCTTCCGGATTTTAAGTATTTGAAGAGTATTAAATTTATAGGAATGAGCAGAAACGGCTATCCGGCAATTTGGAATCTTGGAAGAATTACCATTTCTCAGGTATTAGAGGATGGAGCAATTCAGCTCACTAATAATAATGAATATTACAGAAACTTAAAGACAGAAAGGTTGTGTGAGAGGACAGATTCAAATATTATATCAACCCTGTTCCCAATTGGGTCGGTTCAGAGTACACCTGAAATAATGTTCACTGAAAATGAAGTTGAATTTGATAATGAATACTGGACAACACCTGTTACAAGAGTGCCTGATTCGTCCGATGATAAGTTAAATATTTTCTTATATCCTTCGGCAAGTAACAGACAAATCGGTACTACCGAAGTTGACGTTTCCTTACAATATGAAACGGATTATTCGCAGATGATGCAGGTAAGTCATGAGGGTATGTATACTGCTAACAGTGGTACAGATGATGCAGTATTCTATATTACCGGATTAAAGGCTAATAATTTTGCCAGTGCGGGACAAATAGGATTACAATGTTTGAATTCCAGTGTCGCCTTTGATTATGCGATAGTGCAGCATGTCCGGGAAAATGTAGTAATGTCAACGTATCAATATGAGTTTAGTGATTCATCTGCTGTTCTGGGACTTATAGGACAACCTAGTCAGCAATTGACAAATATCGATAAAACTACTGAAAAGATTGCATTATCATTTGGTGCAGGAACAGAGAATAAGAAACTCATAGCCGAACAATATGATGTGGCCGTTGCATTTTACTATAGATCTACAATTGATGATGGTGCCGCAGAGTACAGATCGCCGTATATTTACCTGACAGACCAAGGTTATACAGAACTTCGGGAGGGCTTATATGCCGAGCTTGAATACGATTTGTCCTATGTCAAGAAGATAACGGGAATCAGTGTGGTAAGTTTCGGTACATTGAAGGCCAATGTCGATGCCTCCTGTGGAGTAATATATCAAATAGATGAAGAAGTAAAGAATGAAGAAACCGGTATTTATGAAGTAACCAAGACTTCAAAGAGAGGTTATACATCATTTGCTAATTCATTTGCGGTAACAGAGACAGAGACTAAGTATGAAAAGACATCTCTTAAGACATACGGAGATGAAAGTGTGGCTCCTGTAGCAATTACATTTAGGACATCCGAAGCATCAGCTTTGAATGAGAGCGGAACGGATTCAAAGGTTAGAATGATATTCTATTACAGAGATTCATCTAATAACCTTCTGACGAAGACCTTTGATGATATTACACCTTATATTCAGGATGACACGAGAAAATTCGTTACAGGTGAGGAAGCGACAGTTAAGATATTCCTTCCTAAGTTAAATGAAGCATTATCAATTATAGCGATAGATATTATGCCATATAACGGTAAGATTATAACAGATCAGTCGGTTGAGTCCGTGATTAATGATTCAACATCGCTGACAGATGGAACCTCGGTTAAGAAGGTTGTTGAAAGCAAGAATGCAAGCTGGACAATTTCATCGGTTAAATGTGATATAGGTTATGGTGACAGAACTATCGAAAGAGAAGTTGAGCAACAATTTGCAGGTGTAACAAATGGCGATAGATTGAGACTTAATGATGTTACACTTACAACATACACATCCTTGAATGGTGGACTTAATCAGGAAGTTAAGGATCATTCAACAAATATCCTTGCCAAGGGCGGCGATAAGATTCAGGGAACAGTAATTGTCAGTGATTCAACAGCAGGTTATAACGTAGATGTATATAGAATGGTTGGAGATGCAGGAGAAGAGATTTCACTTTCTGTACTTTCAAATGTTAAGAAACGTAAATTTACATTTACTACTCCTGAGAATAATACAACAGACAATGTAATCTACAAGATTGAGATAAGCCCTGTTGATGCACCTGATATAAAGGATGTTGTCTACATTACAGTAGAAAAAACAGAGACGACCGCGGCGAGTGGCAGTGCCGTTAATTAAATCAGTAATTAAGCACAATTCAGTAACCTTTTAGGGTACTGAATTGTGCTGTGTTGTAAAGGAATAATTGTTATGAAGAATTTAATCGAAAACATTAAAAAAAATAAGCTTCCAATTATTATTGCATTAGCTGTAATGGCCTTAATTATAACTATTTTATTGCTCACCGGCGGAAGTGGGGATAGCGGTAAAAAGGAAGAAGAGAAGGAAGCTAAAGTAGAGTATACTAATATTTTTGAAGATTCCGATTATCCTTCAAAGTATACGCTCGAAGGCTCTGATGTGGTAGTTTATGTAAATAATGAAAAAACACCTAACGATAATTGGATTATAGAAGTTGAAGATGAAGAATTTGTTGAAGTCACTGAAGAAAAAAGTGAAGGAACCGATTCTAAATTTATAATTCATACCAAAAAGCCGGGAAAAACAGATGTTACAATTACAAAGAGAACACATGTATCAGAGGTTGATTTTGAAATTGTAACCATAACTTTACCTGTATATATTTCCAGGGCTAATGATGTGCTTACTCCTGAGATTTTAAACAATTATTCTATTGTAGATTATGGTGGAGAAGTTGGCGGTGAAGATGCAAGTTCTCCATATGTACTTATAAATAATCCTTCCGGTACAGGAGAGATTGTATTTACTAAGGGTATAGGTAACTGGGATATCGATTCGGATTGGGAGGTTGTCAGAACCGGTAATTCCGGAATCGATGTTAATAATATGTTCTATGTAGTATTTGAAGAGGGAGCAGAGGAGAAAGTCCAAAACGATATAAATATATACGGAAATTCATATTCTTCCGATGAAAATGATAATAATGATGAGTCATCTTCAAATAGTAGTTCGAATTCGGATAGCTCTGACAGTTCGGATAGCTCTGACACCTCGGGTGATTCTACAAATGTTGCAGGAGATTATAGTTTCGATGTAGATGGATTTGTAGATGAATATGAAAGTAATTACGGTGATGAAAATGGTACCGTAGAGGGTTCTTCGGAATCAGAACCTGAGGAGGAAGAGGCCATAGGAACAATTAATAATGAGTTGGAACTTGCCACTAATGGAAATTCCTCAAATGATTCTTCAAAGAAAGATAAAAAGAAAAACAAAAATAAGAAAAAAAATAAAAAGAAAAAAGATAAAACAGCTACAACGGAAAGTGAATCTACAACGGCATCTGCAGAGGATTATCCGGAATATAATTTCGGTGATAAAGAAGCAACAACTCCTTCGCCTGAACCTACCCAAAAAGCTTCCGAAAAGAAGGATAGTAGCGAGAAAAGCGATAAAACTTCGGAAATTATTACTTTGACAAATTCTAAAAAGAATATTGTAGAGTATGTTAAGGCAAAGGTTACAAAGGACGGAAAAGTTATACTTACCAGGTATGAAAAGAAGTCAGATAAAAAAGATAAATCCGAAAAGAAAGATAAGTAATAGTTCTTCGGTTAATGTTAAGAGGTGATTAAGTGTTAACAAAGGAAAGTAAAAATAATCCGATTTTAATGGAAGCCAGAGAGTTTTTACTGGGACATTACAGGGTTGAAGAGGATGGTAGCCTTACAGCTATTTCAGCAATGGAATCCAGAATTAACGGACCTATTGACGGATCACAAAAGATAATAACTCTTGGTATATCTCATCAAAGTTATAATTATAATTTCGGAGTTGACAATAAAAAAGCCCTGAAAAAAGCCAGGGGTGTAATGAAAAATATAGGTAGACCTCTTAACGATTTCGGAGACGGTGATATGGCTGCCTGTATGATAAAAACATATGTTTTTTATCCTACTGTTGCCGTATTTCGCATAAATGATAATGATGTTCCTGAGTTGTCTGTTTTTACTGCGAGAGCTACATTTGCTTTTGTTGCTATTTTAATAGCAGTCCGAAAGTTTGAAAATGCTTTTGATGTGGACTTTGATAAGGAAACAGTTAAGAAAAAAAGTTTTTTTGAAAAAAGGAGAGAAAGAAAAGAAGAGAAAGCAAGAAAAAAAGCAGAAAAAAAAGAGGCTAAAAAGGAAGTTAAAGATTTATCCGGCAGTAATAAGAAAAGTAAAGGTGGTATAAAAAATTTATTTTCATCCAATAATCCGGATGAGGATGATGAAGATTCATACGATATGATAATGGGAGAATATATTAAAGATATTGATGAATCGGATTTTGATACGGATGATTATATCGGTAAAGAACTTGATAACAATATGGTTTGGAACGGAGAAGATTGGGTTCCTAAGGAACAATATAAGAAAAAAGATGAAAAGATGGTTTGGGACGGGAGGAAAATGGTTCCAATCAGTGAATATAACCCTGAAAATGAAGATGAAGTATGGGACGGAGAAAAATGGGTTCTAAAAGAATCAGTTGAGAGCGATGAAGACCGGTAATAATTTCATTTATAGTTAAAGCTCATGGAGGAAT
Source organism: Lachnospiraceae bacterium (assembly GCA_024691065.1). Taxonomy (GTDB): domain Bacteria; phylum Bacillota; class Clostridia; order Lachnospirales; family Lachnospiraceae; genus JAEEJA01. The sequence goes on from JAILOA010000227.1 coordinate 12,409, forward strand.
TATATGGAGGATGAAAACAAGCTGGTAGTTGATGCGACGGAAGAAGCTTTGGATGATGTCGAAAAGTATATAGAAGATAAGCTTGATGCGGCCGGTTGCACCAACAAACAAAAGATTCAAATCAGGCTTGCCATAGAAGAAATATTTGTAAATATTGCGATGTATGCATATAGTCCCGGAATGGGTAAAGCTGAGGTTATTTGCGAGATACTTGATGAAGAGCCTATTGCTGTTATGATTAAATTTATTGACAGTGGTAAGCAATTCAATCCGTTGGAAAAAGAGGATGCGGATACATCCGGTAAGATGTTTATCGAGAGAGAGGGAGGCTTTGGAATTCATCTTGTCAAAAATATTATGGATGTTGTAGAATATGAATATATCGAAGGAAAGAATGTATTAACTGTAAAAAAGGATTTAAATATAAAAAAGGTCAGTTGACTATGGGGGTAAGGAATTTGGATGAGCAAATAGATATGGGTCAAACCAAAAAAAAGAAAAGTATCCAGTCAAGGTTCACCAGAGGAATGTTCATCATGGGGATATTGACAGTATTAATCACGAGTGTAAATGTTGGTGTTTTGTTATACAGAGATAAAATGAATTCATATTCCAGAATGGCATACGGTTATACCCGTTCAATAGCCGAATATATTGATGGGGATACTATAGCAACCTACATGGATACTAAAGTTAAAGATAGTTATTATATGGAAGTTGATAAATTCCTGGATGCTGTTCAGACTAAAAGTGATATAGAATATTTCTATATAATTATTCCTGACGGAGAGAATTATATATATGTATGGGACTCCGTTAATGAACATTTAAAATCAAATATAGGTTATGTGGAGCATTTCAGTAAAAAAGAGGCGGAACATGTTCAAAAAATAATGAATGGTACTTATTCCGAAAAACTTTATATTACCAACGATTCTATGTATGGTCACCTAGGAACTGCCTATTCACCTATATATGACAGTAATGATGAGATAGTAGCCATAGTTGCCGCAGATGTTGATATGTCAATGGTCTCGGTGATTGTTGCATTGTTTATATTATTTGTGGCTATATGTATAGCGATTGTTCTTACTATAACCATTGTTATATATTATTTTGTTACAAAATCAACAATTATAGTACCTATCAGTAAACTTAACAGAATAACATCTACAATGGTAAAAAACATTGACAGCAACGAAGAAATAGAGTTGGATATACATACAGGTGATGAAATAGAAGAGCTGGCCGAGTCTTATAAGAAAATGTATTACGAGATGAGGGAATACATTGATGAAAATACTAAGATAACGGCAGAGCGTGAAAAAGTCGATTCGGAGCTTCAAATAGCGAGAACCATTCAAAATGGTATGTTGCCTAAGCTTTTTCCGGATTATGTGGATTCGGATTATTATGATATGTTTGCTTCTATGGATCCCGCAAGAGAGGTTGGAGGAGATTTTTATGACTTTTTCATGGTAGATGAGAATCATCTTGCATTACTTATTGCGGATGTTTCCGATAAAGGAATAGGTGCTGCTCTCTTTATGTCTATTTCCAAGGCACTTATAAAGATGAGGATGGAGATGACAAAATCTCCTTTAGAAACCATTACTTATGTAGATAAGAAAATCTCGGAAAATAATGAAATAGGTATGTTTGTTACTGTTTGGCTCGGGGTTGTAAATTTAGAAACAGGTCATGTTGTTGCATGCAATGCAGGACATGATTATCCGGCTATTATGCATCAAGGTGAGGATTTTAAGGTGGAGAAGACACCACATGGTCCTGCAGTTGCATTTTTACCGGGGATGACATTTAATGATATAGAATTTGACCTTAAAGTGGGAGATAGGATTTTTCTTTATACCGATGGCCTGGTTGAGGCTAAGGATACAGGCGGAAAGCGTTTCGGAATTGAAAAAATGCTTGATATACTAAACAATAATAAAGACGAGAAAAATGAAGATCTTTTGAATATTATGAAGAAGGAAGTAGAAACATTTTCAAAGGGAGAAAATCAATTTGACGATATGACAATGCTTGGATTTACATTTTACGGAAAAAAAGTAAATTAAAAAAATTATTTTTGTAACTCATTTGTAACGCATTGTATGGTAGACTTGTGAAAAAAGATGGATGAAAAGGAGTTCATCTTAATTGATAACTATTTGAAAGAGAGGTAAAAGTTATGAATAATAACGATCAGAATCAAATTGATAATATTAATAATTTAAATTATGGACAGAATAATTATAACTTCGACGATAATAATAGTATTGTAGATGTTGATGCAAATAATATTGATGATTCTATTTTAGATGGTGAAGAAAATGAGATGAACCAGAACCAGATGGATCCGAATATGATGTATCAGAATCAGATGGATCCGAATATGATGTATCAGAACCAGATGGATCCGAATATGCAGATGAATCAGAATCAGATGGATCCGAATATGATGCAGCAGAATATGCAGATGGATCAGAATCAGATGGATCCGAATATGATGCAGCAGAATATGCAGATGGGTGAGAACCAGATGAATCAGAATCAGATGGATCCGAATATGATGCAGATGAATATGCAAAATCAGAATCAGATGCAGCAGAATCTGCAGGTTGAAGAAGAGAAGAAGAGAAGAGAAAAGGAAGAAGAAGAAGAAAAGAGAAAGGCTTTCATTGCTCAGGAAGCAAAGATTCAGAGGGAGAAGGAAGATATTGCTATGAAACAGCAGCAATTCGAATTCGAAAAGAATGCCTTTGAACAAATGAAGGAAGAACAACAGGAAAGGATGGCTAATGGTCAGGGTAATGGTCAGAATAAACCGGAAGATCCTAATGAAATAAAGCCTACTAAGCGTGTTCGTACAAAATTAGAAGATAGATTGATTCGTCAGGCGGAATTTACATACTATAAGAGAACACATAGGGTTCCGAAGGGCGGAAATGAAGCATATAAGAATTTACAAAAGGATCTCGCCGCTTTAGAGGATTATATGGAGGAAATCGAAGGAAGAACCAATCTTACACAGGAAGAAATGGATAAGTATGATAAACTCTCTTTGCAGGTTTATGATGCATCAAGAAAATACCTTCAAGAAAAGAATGAGGAATATGGTCTAGAGGCTTCTGCAGGTGAAAGAGCAGCAATGAATGCCAAGAAACCTGACAAGGAAGAAAGCGCCAGAATAGACTTTGTAAAAGATTTAGCCGCAAGTGTACATCTTATGCGTAAGGAAATGTTTGAGGATCAGCTAAAGGAAAAGGTAGAAAGTCTTAATGCATTGGCAAGTGAAGGTGTTGCAGCAAGTCAGAGAGACAGAGATGCACTTTTGGGTGCTGATTTATCCGATAATGATAAGAGAGTTCAGCTTGAAGATACAGTTGTTCGTTCATTGTTTTATGATGCAAGAATCGGTCAGGCCGCTTCTAAGAACGAACTTGAGCTTAAAGAGGGAGAAAGCTTTGATAAAGCATTGATTCGCCTGGATTCCTTACTTGATCCAAAGCCTGTAGAATTGGATGGTATCCGTAATGATCCTCTTACTCAGACAATAGTAGACAAGGGTGTTCAGATGAATGAATCCGGATTATCCATGACAGTTGATGATATTAATCATGAGAAGAATGTGATCCTGGTTCAAAAGGGAAGAGAAATTGAGCATGAGCGTAACAGACAGAATAATATGGCTAAGCATGAGCCTGCACGTCAGAATAATCTCGAGAGACAGCTTGAGGGACCTCAGCCAAATAATATCAGCACAGTTCATGCACCCGGTTTCTAATAAATTAAGTAAATAAGATGATATATATACTGCCCAGCTTGTCCAGGTCTTTATATAAGGCTTGGTAGCGGATTTAAGGTCCGGATAAAAGATATATTCCAAAATACACCGAATCCGCGTGTTACCAAGTATGGGCAATATATTTATATATGTGAAATATTTGTTAAGTATTAAAATAAGCTTGAAGAAATATGAATATGTATGATAATATAGGCTTGAGAAGCCTTTTATGGGAGTTTCGGGATACAGTTAGTAAATGTAAAATATTAAAAGAAGGAGGTGGCTTTAATGCGCAAGGATTTAAAAGATAAGCTTGTAAAGGCAGGTAAGGTAATTATTTGTGTTTCAGGTCTGGTCTTATTTGTTTATCCGCCGGAAGGGTTTTCCATGCCGGAAAAAACCGAAACAGTTAAGGTTATAGAAACGCCTAAGCCAACTCCGGCTTATAGGATATATCCTAAATATGCACCTACAGTACCTGTTGAACAGGTTGTTAATATTGAAGAGGAAGTAGAGGAAGTAACCGAAGAAGTGGATTTGGACATTGCATTTTCTACTTCGGAAGAAGGAATAAAAATTTATAAGGAACCTGAAAAGTCAAAGGATTATCTTGGTAAGCTATATAAAGGAAATGTAGCTAGTATACTCAGCGTAAACGATGGTTGGGTCAAGATAAAGTCCGGTGATATAAAAGGATATGTAAAGGGAGATAATCTCTTAATGGGAGAGACAGCCCTTGGATATGCTGATTATTTCGGTACCTATTATGCGAATATTGTAAAAGATAATGATTGTAAATTAAAGGTTTTCAAGCAAGCCTCCAGAGATTCCAAGATAATAGACAGGGTTGCTACCGATAAACAATATAAAATTCTCGGAAATGCCGGTGAATGGGTACAGGTTCAGATAGATGATTCGGAAGTCGGTTATGTAAATGCTGATTTTGTAATTCCTGAGCTTGTATTTACCGAAGCGATTTCAAAAGAAGAAGAAAAGGAAATAATAAAAGAGCAGGAAAAACTTGAGAAAGAGTATAAGAAGCAATATGCTGAAGATCTTGGATTGAATGCTGATATAAGTGAATTTGTTTCAAGAAATGAGAGTAGGAATTTCCCTACTACTCCGGAGGAAACATATCCGACACAGACATCGACCGAGACAGCTAATGTTTATGCTACTTCCAACAATAATGAGCTTCCGCCTGTAACGGCTTATTCGGGCGATGTCAGTGGTGGTTCGGCACTTCAACAGGAAATTGCATCTTATGCATTACAATTTGTCGGTAATCCTTATGTTTGGGGTGGCGAGAGTCTTACAAACGGTTGTGACTGTTCAGGTTTTGTTATGAAGATATATGAGAAATATGGAGTTAAACTTCCGCATTTTGCTGCATCTCAGGCAAATTACGGAAAGAAGGTTTCATTGGATGCCTTGGAGCCCGGAGATCTCGTATTCTATTGGCACGGTAATATGATTGGACATGTTGCTATGTATATAGGTAACGGAAATATCGTACATGCTAAATCCACAAAGGATGGCATCGTTACTAACAGTGTTAATTACAGCACTCCATACAGTGCAGTAAGACTTGTAAATAAGTAAATAGGTTCTTACATTTAAGTTAATGGAGGATAAAATGTCAGGAATAGGTAAATACATCGACCTGGATAGTATATATTCTTCTTATATGAATAATATCTATTCTCGTCCTGTACTGATGGCTATCTTAATAGCATTGTTGCTTCCATTTGCCATTATGATTTTAGGATTTATATTGAATTATATAGGTGAAGCATTAGCAATGGTTTTCAGCTTATTTATAGATCCGTGGCTGGTATATGCAACAATTAATTACCTCTTTTTCCCGGGAGTTATGTTACATGAACTTTCACATGCTGCATTTGCGGTAATTACGGGAGCAAAGGTGACGGAGGTCGCGCTGTTCAAGCGGGAAGGGAAGTCTCTCGGGCATGTCAATTTTCAAAATAGGGGAAATACAATAATGCGGACGCTTCAATATATATTCGTATCGTCAGCACCGATGTTTGGCGGAGCATTAGTTATATTTCTTTGTAAGCTCGGCATTGATCATATTCCTTCCAATATGTTATGGTTAAAGATTTTTTTGGGTTATATAGGAGTGGCAATGTTTTTCCATATGACTATGAGCCCTCAGGATATAAAAGTTTATGTAAAGGGAATTCCACTTTTCATATGTATAGTATTTGTGGTAACACTTGTTTTGAGGCTCACGGTTTTCGGATAAAATGTAACGGACATTACGGTACATTTGATTAATAAGAAACATTTAAATTTCAGATAATACCTAATAATTATCAAATAGATATAAAACAATAAAAAGCGCTTACTTTAAGTAGGCGTTTTTTTTATTGCTTTTTATGAATGATTTTAAGGAAAAAATTTTGAGAAATTATATGGAAAGATTTTAGGGCATATTTTGGAAAAATTTATGATAAAAATATATGAATTTTTTGGGGGAATAAAAAAGTTTTTTTGATTTTTGTGAAAATGCCTTAAATTAGAGGTTATCGGGCTTTTCCGGTTTTTATGTGTTTTTTATGTTTTCTTATTATGTGTTACACATTTGTAACGCAGAGGGGTGTATGATAAAAGAGTAAATTCGATACAAATGAATTTATGCTTGGCTGATGCAGACTATTTATAGGGAATTACAGCTGATTTAAGTTCATTATAAAGATTTACGGATGGGAAATGAATGCTGAAATTAAAAATGTTTAAAATTATTTTAAAATATTTTAAATTTTAACGGTAAGTGTAACGCATTTGTAACTCATTATATAGTAAAATGATATAAGTTAAATAAGTAAAATGATTCGAAAAGAATAAATAATAAAAGGAGGACACATCCTATGAGAGAAACGGATATTACAAATACCAACGGGATGGTAGGAAAGACAGAAAAGAATACTTTAAGCACTAATGAGACAAAGTATCACAAGGTAGTGAGCTTTAAGGAAGCAAAGGAAAGAGCTGAGGCTAAGACAGAGGCTTTTCTGAAGAAATCAGAGGAAGCTATCAAAAGGCTTAGCGAAGGCGATGAAAATTATAAAAAGGATCCTGAAAAGTATATAGAAGATTGTGCATATGCTTATGTAGGCCAGGTTTATAAGAAGGTTGGAAAGCTTCCACACAGTGCTAAGACCGGAAGGGTAATATCATTGGAGGAATTCAAGAATTTGGAAGTGACCTCAAAGGTTTTTGTTGAAAGCTTCAGGAGTAAGGATGATAAGAGAAAGTTTAAGTCTCCGAAGGATATTTCAAAGGCAGTTAAGAATCCTGAAGAAATCGATGCATTTATAAAGTCTCATAACAGAATGGCTGACGCAAACTTCAAGAGAAGCGTGCTGAATGTAGGAGAGGCTTTATTAATGGCTCAGAGTTCATATATGAAGCAGAAGGCTGTTGTAAATGCAGCGGCACCTATCCAGGCAAAGCCTGTAAATGCACCGGCAAAACCGGCTGCAAGGACGCTTTAGGATATAAGAAGTAAAAGCCTTTAAATGCACCGTTAAAACCGGTTGCAAGGACGCTTTAAGATATAAGATATAGTTGCTACAAAGTAGTAGAAATATATAAAGTAAATATGTTATAATCAAGACATTGTTTTAGAATTCGTATTTAAGATGATTTATATAATTTAGGAGGTAACTGTAATGAGAGAATCAGATTCAAATAATGTATCAAAGAAGAAAAATGTATCAAAGAAGGGTAATCAGGTTGACCAGAGTGTTATAGATCTTGCGAAAAAGATTGAGAAGGTTGATCCGGCTTTTGAGCCTGAAGCTTTATATAGTAAAAAATATGCGGCTAATTTGTTTGACGATGATGAACTTTTGGGCAGTGAGTATTCAGATGATTCGGATGAGTTAGATGATTCGGATTTTGAAGTGGATAAACAGATTCTTAAGGAGCAGGATAAAAATAAGAAAAGCTCAAAGGGTAAAAGCAATTCAAACGAAGAAGTGTTGATAAATTTTGATGATGATAATACATCAGAAAATATTTTTAATGTAAATGAAGAAGAATTAGATATTAAACTTAATGAAAATAAGGCAACTAAGAAGGGCAAGGCCATTAGCCGCGATAGTAAAAAGGTTGAGAATGAAGTTAATAATATAAACAATGATGATTATGGTTTCATGAAAGACCTTGATGACGATAATGAGCCTGAGAAGGAAGATGAGAAGGTTGAGGAAAATAAGGGTATTATCGCAGGTAATGAGGCACCAAAGGCTCCAAAATCCTATGAAGAACAAAAAAGAGAGTCCTTCTTAAAAACATCACAGGAATTTTTGGATGACTTTAACGATCCATATGACAAATTACTTGAAACATATGGTAAAAAAGGTGTAATCGGTGAAGGAGTAATTTCCGACAGGTTAGAAGAATATAATGAAATAGAAATTAATTCGGATGAATTAGATGACAAAGTAGTTACTGCATTGATGCTTGGTGCATTAACAAAGAAAGGGCGTCTTTTAGGTATTGAAACCGGCAATAATTATTCTAACGATAATGATAAAATTTCATTTAATGCAACTCATCTTATTCATGATATTCCTGTAAAACATGATTCAAGGGACGGAGTGTATGTTCCTGCGATGATTGAGGCAAGAAAGGAAGTAAAGTCAGCTGTTGAAGCCTATTCAAAAGGAGACCATTCAATGGTTAATGCTTTACTCAATAATTTTGTTAACTTTACATATAATTCTAATTCATCAAGTTATGGTGATAATAGTGTAAGAGTAAATGCTCAGACAACATTATTACCTAATACTGTTAAAATATCATATTTAGCAAATGATATTTTGCAGGATAAAAGATTTGAAATTAAAGAGAGTGAGGGAATAGACAAATTTAAAACAAAAGCTTTAATTAAAGAGATCGATGCTAAGTTAACAGCTGAAAAAAATAAAGGAACATTGATTAAAGCCATAGAGGATAATGCTTTAAATGATGAATTTAAGTCAAGTATGGTTGAAGAAATTCTTTTTAATGACTATATTGCACATATATCACAAGAAGATACTAAAGAAAAATATGAAAAAAAATCTGAAGTCGTTAGAGATATATTTGCTAAATATGGCTTTGATGTTGGAGAGGAAAAAGATGGTATAAATATAGTTGAAAATATTTCAACAAACTATGCGCCAATTATTCTAAGTGAAAACAAACTTATCGGTACATTTGGTGAAAAGCAGGTTGGCAAGCTTACTGCCATACTTTCAGCAGATGACGGAAAAGAACAGCTAAAAGAAAAATATCTTGATGAAATCAGAAAAACAGATATTTATAAGAAAATGATGGCAGCTGATACAAAAGAAAAAATGATAGATGCCATTATGGAAGAGGAAAAGGTAACATATAGAGGACTATCAAGTTTTAAGAATGTAGAGCTATCATCAGAGATTGCTGATCAGATAAATGAAATGAGCAAACAGTCTGTTAATAATGTTATCAAAAGTGTCAGAAGAGACATTGAAGGTGAACTTTCAAAAAATCATTTCTGGGAGGAATATAATGAGTTTGGGTTTACTGACGTGGAAGCTGATGGATTAAAGAGAAATGCCCAAAATATCAATAAAATGTATGATGATATCAAGGCTGTTAATAAGTGGACTTCTTCACCAAATTTTGAAGCAGTAGTTACAGCGCTGAAAGATCTTAAGGAATACTCCGAGGAACTTGCTAAAGATGGTATTGCTTTGGGTGCAAATGACAGAGAAGCATATAATAAAAAGGTTAAGGCAGTAGAAGAAGCCGCATCGCATTATCTGGATAATAAGACTAATATCAACAGTAACTATGCTAAAAGCAGGTTTTTAGCTGTAGGTACCCTAAGAAGACGTCTTAATGCAAATAAAACGACATTACATGAAAAAGTAGATGAAAGAGTAATAAATGAGCAGGAAAGAATTCTCGGAACAAGTGTAGGGGAAAAGTATTCAATAAATGGAAATACAATGTTAAATGTTATGAAGGGAGAGAAGAATAAGAATTTAGACATAAAAAAATTGAAATCAAGTGCCGATTTTTCTGTTTATAGAGCTGCCCTTCAAAGCTATGTTGTATATTCTTTGGTAAATCAGGGACATAGTATAGATGATATAATGGATTCCGATAAGCTTAAGGACATTAAAGAGGCTGAATTTGATAAAGCTAAAGAACTAATGCTTAATGTCAAAGAAGAAAATAAAATAGAGATGGCAAAAAACTACTATGAAGGCTTCAAAAAAATGGATAAACTTGTCGATGATTATGTTAAAGAAATTGATTTTAATAAGTCGGAAGAAGAATTGTTAAAAGATCCGAAATTTAACAAATTTGCTTATTTTTCACATGCAAGATTTGATGGTTGGCAGGAAATGTCGCATATAAAAGATGCAATGGTACAGTATGCCGGTGAAAAAGAAGGAGTGAATAATTGGGAGGATCTGAAGAATGCACTGGGAAAAAATATAGGATCTGCCACTAAAATTCTTAAAATCAATGATGATTTTATGGATGGAGTTTTAAAAGCTAAAACCAACAAGGAACCAAGTCCTAACACTATGGGTCAATTAGTTCAAAAAGCATTAACACGTAAGGCACAGGTTGATTTTTACAAATCCGTTATGAATGATAAAAATAAAACCTTTGTGGAAATAGAGAAAGATAGCTATGAGAAAATGGGATTAATAGAATCTGCTATTGTAGTGAATGACGATATGCGAAAATTGTGTAGATCTTTTTCGTCAAATACCAAATTATCAAAATATCTTGTTGATAAGATAGCGGATGGTAGCTTTTTCAAAAATGTTCAAGTTGAGTTTTATTATAAAAATAATATGCTTCAAAGTAGAATAAGTAATCTTCCTACCCAGGATGAGATTTTTAAAGCAGCAGAGAGGGAACAATTCTATGCAAAATCCGATGCAGCATTAGAGAGACTTAATAATAAAAAATATGATAATTCAAAGGATTTTATTAAGGACTCTGCACTTGCAATAACCGGTCAGTTATATAAAAAGAACGGAGATTTCCTTACAAGTAATGGTGTACCGGTTAAGCCTGAAAAATTTGCCGAGACTTTAATGAAGAGCAAGAGTTTTGCAGGAACATTGAAGAATTCTACTAATCCAACTAAATGGAAGTCCGGAAAGGATATGTATAAGGCTGCTACAAATGATAATGTTCTTAACAGCATTTTGCAGCAGTGTAATAATAAGTTCGTTAAGGCTCCTGAAGTAAAGGCAGCACCGAAGGTTGTGCAAAAAAATGTTAAGCCTGTTGGATTACATTAAATCTGATGTTTTTAAATAATTCAGAATAAGATAAAAAAGGCCTGCGCATACATTTCAAAGTAAAGAGATGTAATGTGCAGGCTTATTTTTATTTATTATCCAATTGACTTCGCACAAATGAATATCTAAGGTGATCCTTAAATGTATTATGAATATAAACACTTTCGAATTCACGCCCTTCGTATCTGAAATTAAGCCGTTCCACAAGCTTTAGTGAAGGAGTATTGTCCGGCGCAATTCTTGCTTCTATACGATGGATATTATAATTTTCAAACATATTATTTATAGCTGCCCGAATGCTTTCGGTTGCATAACCTTTGTTATGATAATCCTTATGAAATCTGTATGAGAGGATGGTGCTGTAAAAAGGATTTGGACGTATTCTGAAAAAATCTATATTTCCGATGATTGTCTCCGGATCCTCCTTTAGATATACATATAAATGCATCGCAACCCCGTTACGTATCTCATTATCCTCGTAAATAAGGGACTTTCTCTGAAATTCCTCGGTATAAAAGTTATCAGTTAAAACCGGATCAAATTTATCGAAAAGCTCCTGATTATCAAGGTAAAATTTAAGAAGCTCGTTTGAAATTTCCGGACCGTGGGTCCTGATAATAAGGCGGTCGGTCGTAATTTTTTCTATCATATTTTTTTCTCCTAATAAAAAAATTCAAGGTATATCAATATAAAGCTACAAAGGTGGAACAATACAAAGTCATACAATTTATACAATAAATGGCTCTAAAATTGAAACAATACAAAGTCATACAGTTTATACAATATATGGCTCCAAGGCTGAAACAATACAAAGTCATACAGTTTATACAATATATGGCTCCAAGGCTGAAACAATAAAAGTCATACAGTTTATACAATATATGGCTCCAAGGCTGAAACAATACAAGTCACACAGTTTATACAATATATGGCTCTAAAACTTAAATAATTGTATCACACGGAGGGAAACTAGTCAAAATTAAGTTCTTTGACTTCTTTACATAGTGAATTCTAAGTGTTAAAATACCTTGTAAGTCCGTGAATGTGGTAATTTATATCTAAGACGGGATGACCCCGCCTCTAAGCAAAGCGAAGGCAGAGGCAGGAAACTTGAATATCAGAAATGAGGAAATGATGGAATATTTATTTTATGGTGCCGATACAAGGGATGTGCCGGCAGTAAACGGGGAGTTTCAAAAGATTAAGAATCAAAGGGATTTGTATGACAAATTAAAGGGTATTTGGTGCGAATACACCTGTGCACCGAGGCTCAGGAAGGATTGGAGCGAGGAAAATGTAACGCTCGGTCAATGCTCGATTACGGCCTTTCTCGCCCAGGATATATTTGGCGGTAAGGTTTACGGGATACTGAGACCAGGTGGTAATTTCCATTGCTACAATGTTATAGATGATGTGGTATTTGACCTTACAAGTGAACAGTTCGGGGACGAAAAGCTTGATTATAGAGGCAATCCCGAGCAACTGAGGGAGGTACATTTTGCTAAGGTTGAGAAAAAAGAAAGATATGAATATTTAAAGAGGGAATTAAAAAAGATCTTAAATTAACAGGGAAAACTTATTTAATATATTTCAGGCGTACGGAGGGACATTGTGAAGTTAATAGGACACTCTTTTATCAGGAAAAAGTTTTTAAAAATGCTTGTAGGCGGAACGATTTCAATGCTTGTGGTTTCGTTGGTGCTTATGAGCGATTCAATCATAGCAGGAACAATTCTCGGAGAAGTGGCCGTAGGCGCGATAGAGATAGTGCTTCCTGTATATTCTTTCGCTGCATTTGTGGGACTTTTATTTTCAATAGGAATTCCGATTATTTACTCTAAGGAAATGGGTAAATCCAACAAAAAAGAGGCTGACAGGGCATTTGGATTCGGCCTTCTTATGACAGTCGGAGTAGGAATAGTGATTTTCGCGGTTCTTATGTTCTTTGGGGATTATTATGTGGATTACTATAATCTCTCGGACGATTTGAGAGACGCAACAATACAGTATTTCTTTTGGATGAAATTTTCTGTTTTGTTTTTGCCTATATCTACATATGTGGGACAGATGGTTTTTACCGACGGAGATGAATTTACCAGTACATTGGGGAATGTTGTAAGCGCTGTTGGAAATATTGTTCTTTCAATTGTACTTTGTAAGATAATCGGTATAACAGGAATCGGTCTTGCTTCATTTATAGCAACTCTTGCTTCTTTGTTTATTGCTGTTACACATTTCTTCAAGAAGACAAATTCTCTGGAGTTAAATCTTTATTTTTCAAAAGAGATGTTATTCAGGGTAATAAGCTACAGTTCAATAGATTCTGCAACCTATTTGTTTTTGGCGCTTTTATCGACAACTATCAATAAATTTGTTCTTGTCTTTTTTGGACATGAATACCTGATTTTAGTTACGGTATTGGTATTTTCAAAGGAATTGCAGCTGTTCTTCGATGGTATAGGAGAAGCCATGACGCCTTTAATCAGCATTTATCTTGGCGAAAAATCATATGAGGGCGTCGCAAACATTTACAAAATTGGTTTTAAGGTCTCGATATATGAAGGAATATTTTTGAATGTTATTCTTATACCTCTTGCCTGGGTAGTGCCTAAAATATTAGGAATAACAGGGGCGAAAATGATTAATTTGGCCATAATCGGCTTTGTTATTCTTACATTTTCGCTTACATTTTTGAGCCTGCTTTTCTATCTTACATCCTACTATTTATTAATAAAAAAGATAGTTTTCGGATTTGTGGTCAGTGGAATGAGAGATTTCCTTGTGGTTGCTCCGATGACTATAATATTTAGTTTGTTATTCGGTATATATGGAATGTTTATTGGATTTGCACTTTCGCCGGCAGTAACATATTTCCTGACGGTATTTATTGCCAAGAAGAAATATGGTGCCGATGATTATCCTTTATTCCTTAAAGACAAAAGGAAAGGTAGCACAAACTATGTATTTGAGTATCTTTTGCAGCCAAAAAGTATTTCCAATAGGTCTAATGAAATTCGTAAGGTTTTAGAACTTGAGGGGTACAGTCTCAGTGTGATCAATAAGGTTATATTGATATTTGAAGAAGTAAATATGATGATTATTGAAAGAAATAAGGAGATAAGAAAAGAAAAAAGACATTTGAAGCATATACGTGATTTAGAAGCTATCGAATCGAATGAATCCAGGAACCAAAAGGGTTCCGGGAATTCCGGTAATGACAAAGATTCCGGCGAAGGTAAGAATGTAAGTAAATCAGAGAAGCGTTTTGATTCCACTGATAAAGTGGATGATATATATAGCGCAGATAAATTCTATGCGGGAGTAATTAACCATATCACGATAAGAAAGATGAGGGCGCTAAAGCTTAAGAATGCATATTTACGTAAGTATAAGCGCCTTTTGGGTGAATGTTCCATAGTTATAGAGGGGGACAATCTTAAGCTTATTCTTCGTGATGACGGTGAGATTATGGATATAACACAAACCGATCAAATAGGTTCATTCAGAGATTATTTTGTTACCAACCTTTTGGAAATGGATGGAATTAACAAGATTTATATGATGACCATGAGTTACAATCGTAACATTTTTAATATAAGTTTGTCAGAGTAGGTGACAACGGGGATAGGACAGGATGTGAAACAGGTCCAAAATAATTGTAATGGAAAGAGAGGTGATTAAAATGCCAATTAATTTTAATCAGGAATCGGTGTTTAATTTAAAACCAATTGAAACCGAGGATGTCAGGGAAGAAGTTTTCGGTCTTCTGTTGGATGATGAAAAAATAATCTATGCATTTAAAACAATTCGTGACCAAATTATTTTTACAAACAAGAGAATTATTTCCGTGGATGTAATAGGATTAACAGGTTTAAAGAAAAATTTTGCTACTCTTCCGTATTCGAAGGTCCAATTTTTTGAAATAAAAACTCCCGGTTTTATGGAAATAATACCGGATGCCGAGCTTTCGCTTACATTTACCAACGGCTTTACGGCCAAGTTTGAATTTAAGGGGAATGTTGATATAGGAATGATAGGAAGACTGCTTTCGGAGTATGTTTTGTAGGATTTTCCGGATATTGTTTTCAAAATGTATATTGCTGGTTTTGTAGAATAATGCTTTTGGAGCGGCATATAGTGCCTGTCGGTTAATGTTTTCGGAGTATGTTTTACAGGGCATATAGAAAAATGCTTCAAAGCCTATTTCGTGAAATCAATATACATTTACAAAATTGTATATTGAAAAAAATCAGAAAATAAGCTATATTAAATGCACCTAAAGATAAGTAAAAGAGGCATTAAAGTAATTAAAGTTATTAAAGCCAATAAATGAGCCGCATACGGTTCATTTAAATATATTTAAATCAGTAAGGAGAATTAATAATATGAAGAATGTAATCAGTACAGATAAGGCTCCGGCAGCAATCGGTCCTTATTCACAGGCAATTGAAGTAAACGGAATGGTATTTACATCAGGTGTAATTCCTGTAGATCCTGCAACAAATGAGCTTGTTCAGGGCGATGCAAAGACACAGGCAAATCAGGCTATTCTCAACTTAAAGAACCTTTTAGAGGCAGCCGGAACATCTATGAAAAATGTAGTGAAGACCGTTGTATTTATTTCTGATATGAACGAATTCGGAAATATCAATGAAGTATATGCAGAGTACTTTGAGGAGCCGTTCCCGGCACGTTCATGTGTACAGGTTGCACGTCTTCCTAAGGATGTTGCAATCGAGATCGAAGCAATTGCAACCAAATAATACATTTTTGGGATAATTAAACATTTTGGGATAATGAATTGTCAGTGCATAGGCTTACTTTATTTAAGCAGGTCTATGCACATAAATTTTATATGAATTGAGGAGAAAATGATGAATAAAAAGCAGATAACAGGTATGATTATAGCTGCTGTAATTATTATCGTTACAGGAATAACCGGTATTGCTTCAAATGTTATATCTGAAAAATTCAAGGAATCAGCGGCTAAGAAAGAGGAACAAACTACCGATATGTTTAGTTCGCTTTTGGACAGCGGAGAGGTTGATATCGACGCTCCGGATGGACCTTATATAGGCAGACTTGATATAATAGGAACAATTCAGGGTTCTACTTCGGATACGCTTGCAACGGGAGACACAAGCACATACAACCATAATGTTCTTATGAAATTTGTGGATGAAATGGAGAAAGATTCTAATAATAAGGGGATTCTTCTTTATGTAGACAGTCCGGGTGGAACAGTTTATCACAGTGATGAACTTTACCTTAAATTGATGGAATATAAGGAAAAAACAAAGCGTCCTATCTATGCTTATTTTGTGACGGAAGCCTGTTCCGGAGGATATTATATTTCCATGGCAGCAGATAAAATATATGCAAACAGGAACTGTATGACCGGTTCTATCGGTGTTATTATGTCAATGTATAATTACAGCGAGTTATTTAAGAAGGTCGGTGTCGAGGAAATCGATATTACAAGCGGTGCAAATAAAGCGATGGGATCCGGCGGTCTGGAGATGACAGAAGAGCAGAAGGAAATATTGCAAAGCATGGTAGATGAAGCTTATGATCAATTTACAGGAATAGTAAGCGAAGGACGTAATATGGATATCAATACAGTCAAAAAGCTTGCGGATGGTAGGATTTATACCGCATTGCAGGCAAAGGAAAATAATCTCATTGATGAAATTGGATCATTAGACGATTTAAAGGCTGCTTTAGAAGAGGCTGACGGAGTAGGAAAGGGAGTTGAATATTATAAACCGGAGGGCGATACATTTTCCGATATATTCTCATCTATTCTTGGAGAAATTCAAAATATAACCAAAAAGTCTGACGTACAAATAGTTCAAGAGTTAATAAATAATCCTACGGATGGAGTATTAATGTATTATGCAAAATAATTTTGAGAAGGTATATGCAGGTTTTTTTGTCAGACTGGCTGCATATACAATAGATAGTTTAATAATGTTTGTTATACTTTTTACATTTCGATTTGCCAGATTTGTAGCAAAATTTTCAAATCCGGACAGCTTATATGTAAAAGATTTAGTATTTAAATATTCTTTAAGTGATTTGATAATTATTGGCATTACGCTGATTTACTTTGTGCTTATGACCTATTTTTGCGGAGGTACAATAGGGAAAATGCTTCTGAAAATCAAGGTTGTAAGTAAGGAGGACAGAAGGCCTACATTTGTTGAGATTCTTTACAGGGAAAGCGTTGGGAAATTTTTGTCTTCTGTGATTTTTTATATCGGTTATCTTATGATGGGTGCAAGCGATGAAAAGAAGGCGCTTCACGATATTATGAGCGATACCAGAGTTATATATGTGCATATGGATCATGCTTACAGAAGAAAGATTAACGGTATGCCGGATGGCCCGGAACTCTTTTATTCCAAGGTAAGATATAATACCGGATTTGCGGGCGGAGAACCAATCCAAACACCGGTTAATGCAGATAATCAAAATGTAGCGATGCCAAACGGCCCGATGCCTGGAGCACCGATGCAGAATGACCCGATGCCAAACGGCCCGATGCCAAATGGTCCGATGCCTGGAGCACCGATGCAGAATGGCCCGATGCCAAACGGCCCGATGCCTGGAGCACCGATGCCAAACGGCCCGATGCCTGGAGCACCAATGCAGAATGGTCCGATGCCTGGAGCACCGATGCAGAATGGTCCGATGCAGAATGGTCCGATGCCAAATGGTCCGATGTCTGGAGCACCGATGCAGAATGGCCCGATGCCAAACGGCCCGATGCCAAATGGCTCGATGCCAAACGGCCCGATGCCTGGAGCACCGATGCAGAATGGCCCGATGTCAAACGGCCCGATGCCTGGAGCACCGATGCAGAATGGTCCGATGCCAAATGACCCGATGTCTGGAGCACCGATGCAGAATGGCCCGATGCCTGGAGCACCGATGCAGAATGGCCCGATGCAGAATGGCCCGATGCAGAATACTTCTAACGGATTCGACAGGTCCGAGCCTGAGTTCCGGGATATAGGTTCAGCTACGCAGGGACGCTTTGATAATACAGAATTCCAGAGCATAGAAAATGCAAAAATAGATGACAATATATATACTGATTACAGCAGTGAATTTAAGCCTGTAAATAAAATCGATGAAAATGTTTCAAATGAAACAATGCCGATTAATACTAATGCTGCCATGCCTTATAATCCAAACGGAATGGTAGGAAAAAGTAATTTTGATGAGAGTTTCTTCACCACCGAGAAGGAATTTACAGACAACGGTAATGTCAATAAAGTCATTTCCGAAACCGTTCCGGAAGGTGATAACGGCTCATTTGACGCAGCAAATAATATTCAGACAAATTCAATGGATAATGATGATTTATAAAACAGTATAATTCAAGGTTTGCTCCCGGGATTTGGCCCGGAGTATTGATTTCGGTGTGTATGTACATTTGGATTGCAGAAGGGCAAATATCCGGTGATTCGATTACCGGGGAGTTCACATAAAGCGAATACATTTAACGGAGTGATAGTATGGATGGTCTTATAAAAGCAAATGGTGTTGTATTAATCGCATCACCATATAAAGAGTACGATACAAGATTAGAAATACTAACTGAAAAAATAGGGCGGATTTCCGCCTTTGCAAGGGGAAGTAGGCGGCCGAACAGTTCAATTTCGGCCGCTTGTCTCCCTTTTACTTTTGCGACCTTTGATTTATATGGAGGAAAAAGTGCATACAATGTACACGGCGCACAAATAACGAGACATTTTGAAGAACTAGCTTACGATATGGATGCAATGATCTACGCATCTTATTTTTCGGAGCTTTTAAGATATTATACCAGAGAAAATATACCGGCAGAACGTGAAATAAAACTCTTATTCCTATCCTACAGTGCATTGGCAAAGAAGGTTCTGCCACCGGCCCTAATAAGAATCATATTTGAAATGCGTCTTATGTTAATTGAAGGAGAGGCAATTGAGCTTTCTCATTGTGTAGGATGCGGTAAAAGCAGCCCGGAGACCAAATTGAACACGGTAATATTCAGGCAGGGCGGCCTCTTATGCGAAGAATGCATGGCAAAGATAAATCCTGAAGAGCTTGCGAGAAATATTAAATTCACATTGAGTACGGATGCTCTCTACACGCTGCAGTATATATTGAGTGCCCAGCCGCAGAAATTATTTGCCTTTAATGTAAAGGAACCGGTAATACATGAATTGAAACTATTTATGGAGAAGTATTTTAAGGTATTTGTGAATCATGAATTCAAATCCCTGAAAATGCTCGAAACATTCTAAAAGCCCTGAGGGGCTTTTTTTACATCACAAGAAATCTAAAGGCTAAGGCCTTTGATTTCTTGTTTCTGTAAAAAAGCCGGGAATAGCAATGGAAATATTCACAAAATCTTCATTTTTTTTATAAAACCCCAATAAAAGCTTGCATTATTGAATTAATTTTGTTACAATAGGGTTACGTTTAGGCTCATTGCAAGACACTTAAGCGTTATGTAACAGGTGATTGTATTATTTTTATTGAATTTTTTTAAACATAATTATGGGGATAATTATGGGGGATTAGGTAACTTTAAGGCTTTGCACAATGACACTTTAAACAGGGGGAATTAAACATTGAAACGAAGAGAAAGGTTCACATCAGCAAAATTATTTTTACTGATATTAGCATTTTCTTGTTGTTCATTTGCACTGAAGGCTAATCAGGCACAGGCAGTAACAAGGGCGGACATCATATCCGTAGCAACTGCAGAGCTTGGTTACAAGGAAAAGGCTTCAAACAGCCAGTTGGATTCAAAGGAAGCCAATGCAGGTTCAGCGAACTATACCAAATATGAACGTGATTTGGGAGTTCCAAACGGACAAGCTTGGTGTGCATTTTTCTTATGGTGGTGTTACCAGGAGGCTGGAGTACCAACAGATGCATATCCAAAGTCAGGAGCAGTTTATACATGTGCACAGTGGCATATGTCAAACGGCACATGGCATTACAGAAATTCAGGATATGTACCTAAAGCCGGTGACAGCATCGTATTAGGTAGTTTGACAACACATATCGGCATGGTAGAATATGTCGATTCAGTAAACAAAAAGGTTTGCACAATTGAAGGAAACAGTAGTGGTATGGTAACCCGTAGATCATACGATTTATCATCCACACACGTAGTTGGTTATTGTACAATTGATTTAGAAGATGGAGATTTAAGCAGTACTGCTTCATCAACTGCAGTAGAGGCAACACCTACTGCCACACCGGATCCTGCTAATCCGGGATGGCCATATGAAATTCCTACCAAGACTCTTAAGAAGGGTTCAGTCGGAGAAGATGTAAAGTGGGTTCAGTACTTTATGAATTCATGCTTCAGCGATGCACTTTCCGTAGACGGAGATTTTGGTAAGATTACAGCAGCTTCCGTAAAGGTATTTAAGAAGGCATATGGCTTTAATTCAGCAAATGCAACTGTAGGAACCAAAGTATCAGGTAAGATGCTTGAGGTATGGAATTATTTTAAAGAAAATGGCAAGGTGCCGAATGTAACATCTACTTCATCGGATGATTCGGATTCGAATACAAAAACGGCAAACGAGTCATTGACAAATAAGAAAAGCGATTATTTATCTTCCAAATTGAAAAACATGGCTTATTCCAAGACACCTTATGGACAGCATGGTTCATTAAAGGTTTGGGGCAACAAAGTAGTAGATAGGAATGGTATGGCATTCCAGCTCAAGGGTGTATCAAGTTATGGTATCAATTGGGAAGCAGGTTCTAATTATGTAAGTGATGCCGTAGTTCATGAGCTCCGTGATAAGTGGGGCGCTAACTGCTTTAGAATTGCAATGTACACAGAGAACGAGAATGGTTACTGTGCTACGGATGTTGCAAGTCAGAAGAGGATGCTTAAGACTATTGATAAAGGCGTCAAGGCAGCCAAGAAGTACGGAATGTATGTAATTATTGACTGGCATACACTTAGTGATGGTTCACCACTTAAGCATGTAAATGATGCACTCGGATTCTTTAATACAGTATCCAGAAAGTATGCCAAGTATGGTAATGTAATTTATGAAATTTGCAATGAGCCAAATAATGATTCAAGTTGGGCGCAGGTTAAGAAGTATGCAAACAGAGTTATTCCTGTAATCAGAAACAATAACAAGGATGCACTTGTTATTTGCGGAACACCGGAGTGGTGTCAGGATGTAGACATAGTTGCAAGATCACCATTAAAGTATGGTAATGTAGTTTATTCGGTACATTTCTTCGCAGCTACTCACGGTAATTATCATAGGAATAAGGTTAAGGTTGCATATAAGAAGAAGCTCCCTATGATTTGTTCACAGTGCAGCGCATGCGAGTCAAGCGGTAATGGTAAGCTTGATAAGGATTCAGCTAATAAGTGGATGAAGCTTCTTAACAAATGCGGAATTGGTTATTGTGTATGGAGTCTTAGTAATGGTGCCGATACTCCGTCACTGTTAAACAGTTCATGTACCAAGATTACTGATTTTGAGGCATCCGATTTATCCAGTATGGGACTTTGGACAGTAGAGCAACTTTCAAAATAAGGATTTAAATTTAAATTTACATAACGTGAGAAAACCCCCTTCCATTTTGGAAGGGGGTTTTTTTGTCTCGGTTGCCGTTTCGGCAGGGGCTTTTTATTCCGTTTTCGCAGCAAACAAGTTATTGCTTGCAGTTGAAAGCATAAGTTTAATTCTGTTTAACTGGTTAACTTCGCTTGCGCCCGGATCATAATCGACAGCGACTATATTTGCATCAGGGAAACGATGTCTGATTTCCTTTATGACACCCTTACCGACTACGTGGTTAGGGAGGCAGGCAAACGGCTGTGTACATACGATGTTTGGAACACCTTCATGTATAAGCTCAATCATTTCACCTGTAAGGAACCAGCCTTCACCGGTTTGGTTACCGCCGCATACAATAGGTTCGGCATATTCATATATCTTTGAAATGTGCTCAAATGGAACGAATCTCTCGCTTTCCTCGAACGCATCCCTCGCAACTTTTCTGAATTTTTCAAGAGCGGAAATAAGCGTATTGTTTATAAATGCAGAGCTCTTTTTCTTTCCGAGATAATCAGCCTTAAAGTTAGCATTGTAGAGAGAATACATAAGGAAATCCGTAAGGTCTGGGCAAACCGCCTCGGCGCCTTCAGCCTCCAAAAGTTCTACCAGATAGTTATTAGCGGCCGGCATAAACTTAACCAGAATCTCACCGACTATACCAACTCTAGGTTTCTTAATATCCAATATAGGTAATTCATCAAAGTCCTTAATTATATCTCTTATATTCTGTTTAAATGTCTTGGTATCAGCCTTTTGAATATCCTTTATAACCTTAGCTTTCCACTTCTCATGCAAAGCATTTGCACTACCCGGTACAGCCTCATAAGGACGTACCCTGTAAAGCACACGCATAAATACATCACCGTACAGAACACTTTGAAGAAGCCTCTTGATAACTCCCGGAGTAAATGTAAATCCCGGATTTTTTTCGATTCCGGCACTGAATGAAATAACAGGAATCTGTCCCATTCCGGCATTCTCAAGGGCACGACGGATAAATCCGATGTAGTTTGTAGCCCTGCAACCACCACCGGTTTGTGAAATCATAATGGCTGTCTTATCAAGATCATATTTACCGGACTGAAGAGCCTGCATATATTGACCTACAACTATGATGGAAGGGTAGCAGGCATCATTGTTAACATATTTAAGACCAACATCCACACTGCTTGCATCGCAGTCCAGAACGACAACATTGTATCCACAAGCCTTAAGACCCGGACCGAGAATGTCAAAGTGGATAGGAGACATTTGAGGAATGAGAATTGTATAATCCTTCTTCATCTCCTTGGTAAATACTTTTCTATGATGTGCCGTGTCATTAGGAACAGGAAGCACATGCTTCTCCTCCCTGTCACGTACAGCCGAGAGAAGCGAACGAATACGGATTCTCGCCGCACCTAAGTTATTTACCTCATCAATCTTAAGAACTGTATAAATTTTACCACGTTTGGTAAGTATATCGCTAACCTGGTCTGTGGTAACCGCATCGAGACCACAACCAAAGGAATTAAGCTGAATCAAATCAAGGTTCTCACGGGTGGATACGAAAGACGCAGCCCTGTAAAGTCTGGAGTGATACATCCACTGGTCCATAACAATCGTTGGTCTGTCAACCTCACCTAAGTGAGACACGCTGTCTTCAGTAAGAACAGCCACGCCGTAGGATGTAATAAGCTCCGGAATACCATGATGAATCTCAGGATCCACATGATATGGACGACCGGCAAGAACGATACCGTGACGACCGGTTTCATCGAGATATTTAAGAACCTCTTCACCCTTCTTTTGAATATCTAAGCGGGCAGCCTCAAGCTCCGCCCAAGCCGCATGGCAGGCATTTTTAAGCTCTGAAATCTCGATTCCGTTCTCTTCATGCATATATTTTACAAGTCTGTCAGTAGCAATCTTTTCATCCTCAAATGAAATAAAAGGATTCTGATACTTGATGTCGCTGTTATATAATTCCTCGACATTATTCTTGATATTCTCACCGTAGCTTGTAACGATAGGGCAGTTATAATGATTTCCCGCCTCAGGTGTCTCCTTTCTTTCGTAAGGAATACAAGGATAGAAAATGTATTTGATGCCCTTTCTGATGAGCCAGGTTACATGACCGTGCGCAATCTTTGCAGGATAGCACTCGGATTCACTGGGAATTGACTCTATACCAAGTTCGTAAATTTTCTTATCGGACTTTGGCGAAAGCACTACCTTGTAGCCAAGCTCCGTGAAAAATGTAAACCAGAACGGATAATTCTCATACATATTGAGAACTCTCGGAATACCGACAATTCCACGATATGCCTTGTCATCCGATAATGGCTTATATTGGGTAAGAACCCTCTTATGTTTATATTCAAACAGGTTCGGAATATTATCCTTATTTTTCTTAAGTCCCAGACCACGTTCACATCTGTTGCCGGAAATGTATTGGCGACCGCCTGTGAAACGGTTTACAGTAAGGAGACAGTTGTTTGTACAACCCTTACATCTGGTCATAGTAGTTGAAAATTCAAGATTATTGATCTGCTCGATTGTAAGCATGGTTGTCTTCTCGCCTTTGTAATGGCGCTTTGCAATGAGAGCAGCACCGAAGGCACCCATGATACCCGCAATATCAGGTCTTATAGCAGTTCTGCCTGAGATCTTTTCGAAAGCCCTGAGAACTGCATCATTATAAAATGTACCGCCCTGTACAACGATTCTCTTTCCGAGATCCTTAGGATCGGTAAGCTTAATAACCTTGATCAATGCATTTTTAATAACCGAATAAGCAAGACCGGCCGAGATGTCCTCGACGGTAGCGCCTTCTTTCTGGGCCTGCTTAACCTTTGAGTTCATAAATACGGTACAACGTGAACCAAGGTCTATAGGATTTTCTGCAAAAAGCGCAATTTTTGCGAAATCGGCAATATCATAATTAAGGGACTTTGCGAAGGTTTCAATG
>JAILOA010000275.1 GCA_024691065.1 Lachnospiraceae bacterium
AAACATTTTTATTGTAAAGGGCTTCCTGTTTTCTGTATGCTTCATATACTTCAGTCAGCATATCCAATGTTTTTCTAGTACCTAGTGAAAGCGGCATAACGCACCTCCTGTATGTATGTTATATTTTACCTTATATTTTCATAAGATAATTAATATTTTATAGTTGTTCCAAACATCTCTTAACTAATTTACAAAATGATTATAACACACAAAGTGTAACGAATGCGCTACAAATATACAATAAAAACAATTTTTTTCAAAAACACGGGAGCCCTTTAATTAATAAGATAATTTGCCGTTAATTGCCTGATTTTATTGATATAACCCGACTATATTCCTTAAAACACTAAACCGGCATTATTATAACCTTGATTAACACCTGAATCACTTAACCTTGATTACTTAACCTTAACCGATACAACCTTGCTGCATCCGTTAAATGCAATAATCTTAATCTCAGCTTTTCCTTTTTTCTTAGCTTTCAATTTACAGTTATGTAAACCTTTTTTCTTTAGCCCGATTACATCTTTTCCCTTTGTTACTATATATTCCAGGGCATTACTCCATGCTTTTGTATTAAACTTTACATTTATTTTCCTGGATTTTGATTTTTTTATTTTGATATTTTTACATTTAATCTTTTTAGGAGCCTTAAATACTTCCACTGTAATAATTCTTTTACTTCCGTCGGAAGCGGTAAGCTTTATTTTGGTAGTTCCCTTTCTAAGGCCTTGTATATTATATCCTTTTTTAGTCTTGGTAACCTTAACACATATTTTGGAATTTTCAGGTAAATCTATCTGTGATACCGATGCATCATTTATGTTAATTAATTCGCCTCTGCCAAGCTTCAATTTTTTCACCATTATGACGGTAGATGAATTGTTGGCTATCTCATTATTATATACAGCTGAAGATGAAGTTATGCTGACAGCGGATGAAGTTGAATTAACAGCATTTCCGGAAGCTATGGATATATTGTCTCCGTTTACTTTTATATTACTGTTATATGCATCACCTTCGTGGATACTTGAATTGTTGTTTTCATCGGTTTCTCCTGTGCTTTTGTCAGAATTTTCGCTTCCTGAATCATTGTCTTTACTTTTATCTCCTGTACTGCTGTCTGTTTTTTCTGTGCTACCTTCTTTTTCACCGGTACTGCTATTTGAGTCTCCTGCACTATTTCCGTTATCTCCTATGTTGCTATCCGATTCTCCTGTACCACCGTTTGAACCATCTTTATTATTTCCGTTATCTCCGGTAACACTACCTGATACTCCTGTATCACCGTCAGTTCCGGCAGTACTGCTATTTGAATCTCCTGTACCTTTTATGGTATCTTCTGTGATACTGCCTGATTCTCCTGAAATGTTTCCGGTATCGCCCATACTACTGTCTGATACTCCTGAGCTGTTTCCGGTATCGCCCGTACCACTTCCTGAATCTCCTGTACCATTTCCGGTATCGCCCGTACCACTTTCTGAATCGCCTGCACCGCTTCCGGTATCGCCCGTACCGTTTCCGGTATCGCCCGTACCACTTTCTGAATCGCCTGCACCGTTTCCGGTATCGCCCGTGCCACTTCCGGTATCACCTGTGTCTATTTCTGATTCGTTTCCTGAATCAACACTGTCTCCCGTTGCTACATCAGAATCTTCTTTTTCTTCCTCAGGATCCTTTTCCCAAACAGCCGTAAGGATAATTTCATCACCGTACTTTCCTAACTCATATATCTTATCTCCCGGTAAATAAGACTTATCCAATGCTTTCCATTCTTTGAAGCTATATCCTTCTTTTATATATTTACATTCAAGAATTTCAGCCTCATCATGTATTCCAACTACCTGTATCATTATATCATCAGTATCTACGGCATCCGAAGTTTCATTATCCTTGTTGCTTTCGGTAACTTCACCGGTTTCAGTATTTTCATTGGTTTTTGTAGTTTTATCGGTTCCTGTTGCTTCACTACTTTCTGTATTTTCAGATTCCCCTTTATTTACAGTATTTTCTGCGTTTTTAATATTATCGGCTTCCGTAACATTTTCATATTTACTCTCTTCATCATATAAATACACGAGTTTATAAGTTAAGCCGGCAGAATCTGTTACACCACCTGAAATTGCTGTAAAATTAACATCGGAATTTCCTACAGAATGTGCATAATCAGTATATAATTTCGAATTTGAATTTTCTGCCCCGTAAATCATTCCGGTGCCGAGACATTCTCCTGATTCACGGTTTATATTAATATCATCATTTAATATGAGCTTATCCGAAATACATCCTTTAAAAGCATCAATTTCAATTTCTTTTACTGATTCCGGAACAGTAATTATTTTATCACCGTCATAATCACGGAATGCATATGTTCCTATTGTTTCAAGCCCTGATAAATCAATATCCTTAGCTGTATTTAAAACTTTAATCAAATTTTTCCCGGTAGAATCCAAAATCATTTTACCGTCTTCGGATATTAAATAGTCCTGATTATCGGATTTAATAATCTTAATGGAATTCAAAAGACTTAATAATTCGGCTAATTTGTCCATATCCTCTATTTTAAAATTCTCGCCTATTACAATCTTTATGATAGAATCCTTATCAATTAATCCATCTTCAATATTTTCAATTAATCCGGTTATGTTATTGCTGTCATTAACAGTCAGTTCCTGTCCCTTTATTTCCTTTGCATCTTCATCTTCATCTTCGGAATCTTCTGTAACAGTCCCATCTTCTTTTATATATACCATTGAATCCTTCAATATATAATGTCTGTATATCTTCATGTTATATACTGCTGTTCCGTCTGCATCTATCAATGCATAACCATAATTATTAACATTTGCACCTGTATCTTTTTCGGCTTCAAATGCCTTTATATAGAACATCTCATCATCATAAATTATTCCGGAATTTTCGATAAATACTTTAGCATTATACCTTGCATCCGAATTATAATATAACTCTTTTTTTACAAACTTCTCTTCGCCTTCAATATTTTGAATAGCAAAATTCACTGTAACTTTTGTTTTAACCGGACTCCAGCGGGCATACAATGTAACATTTGAACCTGATGAACTACTCAGATTTTTAACACTAGCCTTATCACTGTATACAACGCTACCTCCGCTTTTTACATTGCTCCAGCCTTTAAATTCATATCCCGGCAGTTTATAACCTACTGCATTTAGATTTGCTGATACATTATATGTCAATTCCTGATTGCTCATACTTCCGCTTATATCCGAGGACGCACTACTTGGTTTATTTGAATCAAAGCTAATCTTATATTTAACCGGAGTCCAGACAGCATAAAGAGTAACTTTCCCATTATTTGCAGCTGAAAGATTCTTAATACCGGCTTTATTGGCATAAACTACGCTACCGTTAGCAGAAGTTGACCATCCACTAAACGTATAGCCTGTTCTGGTAAAACTGTTAGCTGTCAGATTTGTACTTACATCATATGTACATACAGTATTACTAATCGATCCTGAACCGCCATTGGCATTATATATAACATTGTAGGTAATCGGGGTCCATTTGGCATATAAATGTGCTGTTCCGTTATTGGTAGCGGTTAGATTTTTTACCGTGGCACCGTCATTATACACAGGGTTTCCCGTTGACGATAATGCCCATCCTGCAAATAAATATCCTGTCTTTGTAAATTTATTTGAACTTAAATTCATGCTTACATCATATGTACATACCGAATTATTCATTGAACCTGAACCACCGTTGGTATGATAATCTATTTCATAGGTAATCGGCGTCCATTTGGCATATAAATTTACAGTTCCGTTATTGGTACCGGTTAGATTTACAACTGTAGCAGCATCGCCATAAGCTTTATTTCCGGATGCAGATAATGCCCATCCTGCAAATATATATCCGGTCTT
>JAILOA010000283.1 GCA_024691065.1 Lachnospiraceae bacterium
GCAGTCGTAAAATACCTGTTTCTTAAAAAGAATTCCCCTGCATCCTCATTTTCCCCATCGGCATCACCGATTAATCTTCCATCAAAAAGCAATGCCGTGCAACCGGAAATCTTAGCAGCAAATTCCATATCGTGAGTTACAATTACTATCGTCTTTCCAAGCTGATTTAATTTATATAATTCCGAAATCAGTTTTTCCCTGAACGCACTGTCGAGCCCCTTTGTCGGCTCATCCAAAAGAATAATATCCGGCTCCGTAAGTAAAAGCTTTCCCAATGCAAGTCGCTGTTTCTCGCCACCGCTCAAATCATACGGATGCGTCTTTCTTTGCTTCAAAAGCTCCAAAAACTCTAAAGTTACATTTACCTTTTCCTTAATTTCCGGGGCCTTCAGGTTTAAAACCTCGGCAAGTTCCTCCTCCACCGTAATCTCTGTAAAAAGCTCAAGCGGATTCTGCGTCAGATATCCAACCTTTTCCTTCACATATACCTTGCCACCCTTTGGCTTTATAATTCCGGAAAGAATCTTTAACAATGTAGTTTTCCCGGAACCGTTTCCGCCCATTATTGTGTAAATCGCCCCTTTAGGAATATTAATATTCAAATCCTTTAATAAAGGAGACTTTTTATCATCAAAATAATAGGTGAGATTTTTCCCGCTGAGAACTGTTTCACCCGAAGCAATTAACCCTTTATTATTCGATACATTTTTCTTTGTAGAACCACTTATCAAAGAGTTCTCGGATACATTACTCTCTTCATCACCTTTTACTAAAGTGCCCGTAAGAACGGAATGCAAAACTTCCGAAAGCCACCTTCTGCCCTCTTTAATTGAAATCGGAGTATCGGAATTTTCCACGCTCCCGAGGTCGCTGTCTTTGAAACTATCGGGATTCCCCTTGTTTCTACGGTCGTTGTCTTTGAAACTATCGGAATTTCTCCTGCTCCCGAGGTCGCTGCTTCCCTTCACCAAATCCAATTTTATATAGGCCTTAAGAGCTATAGGGAGTGACCCGAATATCGGAAATTTATCATCATATTTTCCAAATGTTTCGATATTTTTTTCAATGGAATTCACATCTAAATCCTTGCCCGGCGAGCTCCCATTTTCTACAAGAAAATCCATAATTTTCCCGGAAATATTCCTCGTCCCGGCATCTACCGTAAGCTCTCCATCGTGCATTATAAGCACCCTGTCGGAAACCGGAATCACTTCCTCCAAATACTGCTCGGAAAGAATAACAGTAGTTGAAAATTCCCTGTTGATTTCAACAAGCATATTTATAAAATTTCTTCTGGCTATAGGATCCAGCTGACTAAGCGGCTCATCCAGAATCAAAAGCTCCGGTTGCATAACCATAATGGAAGCCAGTGCAATTAACTGCTTCTCGCCACCTGACAAATCCTTAACATTCTTTCTGAAATATTTTGAAATTCCAAAATACTCACTCATTTCAGCAACTCTTCTGTTGATTTCAGAGTTCCCTACACCCAGGTTCTCCAATCCAAATGCAAGCTCATGCCATACCTTATCGGTAACCAATTGTGCCTCCGGATCCTGCAATACAAATCCGATTTTCATAGCACTTTCCCGGTCACCCATTTCCTCAATCGGAATCTCCTTAAAACCACCCTGTTTTGACTCGTCTCTAGAGCAGAAAATCATCTCCCCCTCACCTTTTCCAAAAGGGATATGATTCTTTTTCATATGACAAAGCAATGTACTTTTCCCGCTTCCGGACTGCCCGCAAAGCACAACAAACTCGCCGCGCCCTACTGTGAACGATATATTTTTAATTGCCGGAACAATAGTTTCCGGATATTGAAATGTAACATTTTTAAATGTCAATATATTATCAAAATACATTTTTACTTCCTTAAATTATCAATATTTTTTTCAGGACCTCAATATTATACAGGATTATTTGAAAATAATAAATAAAATTATCCGTTCTTTAATATTCTATTCATTATTATTTTTTCCGTCTTCGCTATAATATCCACGACAAAACTCTATAAATATATTTTACATCTATTCCACTAAAATATATCCGGACAGACTCTTTAAATATATTTTTACATCTATTCCTCTAAAACATTCCCGACAAGACTCTTTAAATATATTTTTACATCTATTCCGCTAAAACATTCCCGACAAGACTCTTAAAAAATTTTACATATTCTTCCTCGTATACACCTCATATTAACCATAGATTTAATAATTCCTAGACATACATTAAAAATTAGTGTATAATTACATAAATAGTGGTACATTTTTTGTTTCCACACTTAGCGTACAAATTTTATATTGTTCAAATATAAAGTGGAAATTTTATTCCGCTTTACTTTTCACATTTATGAATAGGGGGTAAGACTTATGGAAAAGGTTATTACCATCGGCAGACAATACGGAAGTGGAGGTCGTGATTTTGGAAGAAAGCTTGCCCGCGAATTGGGAGTTCCTTTTTACGATAATGAGCTCATCACTCTGGCTGCCAAAGAAAGCGGCTTCGCCGAAGAAAGTTTCGAACGCGCTGAGAAAAAAGCTACAAACAGTCTTTTATATTCTCTCGCAATGGGTGCGACAGCTTACGGAGGCATAGATTTCGGAACCAATGCATTATCCTTGGATGACCGCATTTTCCTGGCACAATCCAAAGTAATTGTAAAGGTTGCAGGCGAGGGACCGTGTGTTATCGTAGGAAGATGTGCTGATTACATATTAAAGGACAGAGTAGATACATTTAATATTTTTGTACGTGCTTCCCTGGATTATCGTATGAACAGGGCTATTAAAGAATACGGCGATCCGGAAAATAAGGTCGGCGAAATTATTACAAAGACCGACAAGAGTAGGGCTAATTATTATAAATATCACGTCGGTGAGAGTTGGACTAATTTAAATAATTACGACCTGGTTTTAAGAAGTGACTTATGCGACATAGACACCTTGGTTAAAGGCACAATTGCTATTTTAAATAATTGATTCAGGAGGGGGTACATATATGAGCGTTGTTGAAAATAAAGTTAAAGATCTATTGAAAAAATCCGGAAATGTATTTGTTTATTGCGGTACTGCAATACCTAGAAGCATCGGTCTTAATGGTGTAATTGCCGAACATATCGCTTACGATATCGAAGATTATTACGGTTATTCCAGTGAGGAAATTATGACCGAGAGCTTTTTAACCAGAAGAGTTAAATTATTCTTTGATTATTATCAAAATATTATGCTTGGAAAAACAGATCCCGGAATTCCGAAAGCTGCTTATTTAATAAAGGAATTACAGGAATATATTAATATAGAAACCATTTCCACAAATAATGTTTACGGTCTTTATGAAAAAGCCGGTTGTGAAAATGTAATCGCCGTCAACGGTTGTGTAGAGAAGAATACCTGCCCAAGTTGCGGTAAAACATTCGATGCAAATTATGTAAGAGCAAACAGGATTATTCCTCTTTGTGATAAATGTAAAGTACCTTTAAGACCCGGCTTCACACTCATCGGTGAAACCATTGATAACGGTCTCATTACAAAGGCTATTAATGCAGTTGAAAAGGCTGATACATTCCTTGTAATCGGTTCAAGCTTAAGAAATAAGATATTTAAAAACCTTATCAAATATTATGAAGGAAATAATCTCATTCTTATCAATACCGAGGAGCTCTTCGGTGATGACATTGCAAATTATCGTATATACGGTGATATTACAGATTGTCTTGAAAGAATTACGGAAGATATAAAGAAGGAACTTCCTAAGAGAGAAAAGAAAAAGGTTGTTGAGGAAGCTGACGAAGAAGAAGCCGATACTAAGAAGGAAGATACAACCGGGAAAGCTGATGCTAAGGAAGCCGATGCTAAGGAGGCCGATGCTAAGTAAATCGACACTAAGAAAACCGTAGATTACGCTAAGGATGCGAAGCTTACGCTAAGAGAGTCGAAACTAAGTAAATCGACACTTAGAAAACCGTAGATTACGCTAAGGAGGCGAAGCTTTCGCTAAGGGGCTGACACCGAGGCAACAAACTAAATAATATTAATATATAATAAAATTAAAACCTCAATTAAGGTACGACCCTAATTGAGGTTTTTATATTATCTCTAATAAATTTTAAGTTCAATATATCTCTGATATTCATTAAAATCAATATATTTCCAATAAATATAAGTTCTATATTCCCTGATAATTTCTAAGTTTCACAAGTTAAGATATGTAAGAGGGACGGTAACTCAAACAGCATCAGATTGCATAAAGCACATACTCTGAAGCAGTATATCCATTGGTTGCTCCATAGTAACGAAGATAGAATTTGTACTTACTGTTTAACTTGGAAAGATTCTCAGGAATCTCCCATAAATCGCTATATTTATGATATGCAGCAATAGCAAGCTTTGGCTTATCATACTTAATATGGTTCTTGCCACCCTTGATAGCATCCATCTCGGAACCTTCAATATCCATCTTAATGTATGTTACAGGCTCGGCAATATCCTTATCAATAGGAACACCATCAATAGGCACCTTTGAATCAGGCTTGTTAGGAACATCTGCGTCTGAATCATAAATAGCAGCATTCTCAGGATCTAAAAGTGAAGTGGTTGAAAGCGAAGGATTATCATTAATGAAAATCTTCTTCTTAGACATACCGTTGCTGGTAATCGCAGCATTATGAATCTCAACATTCTCAACGTCCTTGAGTTCTTCCTTCATCTTCTCGCAAAGACTAGGAACCATTTCATAAGCATAAGCTTTCTGGAAAGATGAGAAATTGTCAAGATAAGCTAAAATTGAATTACCCTTGTAAGCTCCGCAGTCCAAAATAACTTCCTTGTCACTCATTTCACCAAGTACATCCAAATCAAGATAAGGAGCAAATGACTTCTCAACCAATGTATTCTTAACCGCATAATCCAAATCAAGCCAGAATTTCAAAATTCCGTAAAGTACCTTCTTTGAACGGTAATCCGCAAGAATACTATAAAGCCAGGTATATCTCTCAGCATTTTCCTTAAGCTCATCTACACAACTTTCGAATCTTTCATAAACATTATTATCAGGATCCAATTTGCCCCAATAATATGAAAAACTATTATGGAACTCAACAATCTTCCTGTAATTATCAACAGACTTTGATCTAATCTTATTTAATTCCTTCTTCAAATTTTCAATCATATCCTGTCTTGAAACATTATGAATGCGAACCATAATTTTAGCAAAATCCTGATCTAAGTTACAACTATATTCATTTAAA
The DNA here is from genome assembly GCA_024691065.1 of Lachnospiraceae bacterium. Classification (GTDB taxonomy): domain Bacteria; phylum Bacillota; class Clostridia; order Lachnospirales; family Lachnospiraceae; genus JAEEJA01. Next base: position 5,252 of record JAILOA010000283.1, read on the forward strand.
GCATCTAAATCATCCATAAGAATCCCCTTCCATTTATCAAATTCATCAAAAAATGCCGAAAGCGCAGCACCATGTTCCATAGCATCAGTTAAATTATCCAAAACCTTATTGCCCTCTAATTGAGCGCTACCGTAAAATGACTCTGTAAGACTTGAAATACCGCCATAAATCTGCTTAAAGGCAGGCTTCATCTTCTCATTTACAGTCTTAAGATTATTTTTCCTAAGATAATCAGTTGTTTTTACTAATGTCTGAAGCATTGATTCTGCTTGTTTGTTTTCCTTAGTCATTTTTATCCCCCTTTACCTAACCAGTTACCGTAATTGATTCAACATTTAATACACCATTAATCGAATCCCCACAAATATAAGCCTTAACGGTTTTATCACCAGGTCTGTTAACATCGTTCACGTCGCGTAAAACAGACTTATCCATCAAAAATTGTACAAAATTATAGCCCATAAGTCAAATAAATAATTGTTAAATAAGTATGAACTTTTGACCGTAAATTAACTGTTTTTTTAGGATTTACTTATGAGTTCAATATATAAGCAAATCCTACGCCTTTTATATTAAAACAGTTTATATTTTCGGTACATTGTTACGAATTCAATGTGTACGCCTTGATCTGTACATTGTTATGAATTCAATGTATATGCCTTGATCGGTGCATTGTTATAACCTTCCGAACTGCTGTCATACCACTGTCCCTTGTAATAAAAGAAGCTTTCTCCCTTATGTGAGGCATAACTGAATGTAGTCGATTTGGTATCAAATCCCTTTCCCTCGAAAGGCGCATAAACATTCTTTTTATACTGCTTCGACTTCTTATAAGTAACCACAATCGAGTATTTTTCACCCGGTTCCAATGCCACGGAATCCGGCAATTCTATCGTGTGGAAACCATTTCTCTTGATAACACCATTAACCGTGCAGGTCTCGACCCTTGTTCCGGCTGTAGGCTTATTACTGTTAATGTAACGATAAACCTTTATTTTATATTTCTGGTCATCAATCAAAGTATAAAGTCCGACTGCTTTCAATGTCTCACCGTGATCCTCTGAAACCTTGAAAATGTTAGCAACCGGGATATTTCGATTATGGAAAGCCAAATAATCTCCCCATCCGAGACCATCGTATTGAACTATATTGTCATAACGATCTGTCTTGTCCATAACATATGAATAACAATCCGTAATGGACGGATCATAGTATGAAAGCCAGAAATATCCGTTATTATTTGCCGTTGTGCCATAACTGTTTGCCACGAGCCATGCCCCATTCTTACTAGGCTTACAAAGAAAATTGTTTTTGGAATAATTATCATTCCATCCGACAATTGTCACACAATGGTTGGCATATTGATATGCCCTCTTGCCCGTATGCTTAATCTGATTATAATTATAAACTCCCTTTTTCTTGCCAAGGAAGGTTTCATCGTAAAAAATTGCTATATCTGCAGCGCCGTTCCTTTTTATAGCTTTCTTAAATGCATTTCTGGTAGAATAATCGTAACATTCGGCATTTCTCAAATGGAACTCAGCGGCATATCTTCCGCTCTCGCCTACATCATGAGCAATCTTGGCTGTTTTTGTAAGTTCACTTGTGTTATCTGCATTAAACGGAAATGAAATCTCGTCCGCTACTCCTGTCCAGGTTGCAAGCGAAAACATAGATATAATCGCCGAACCGCCGTCAGTATAGGCCGAAGTAGAATTCTTGGTACGAAGAATAACCGGTTCGGTTGTTGCCGTAGCCCCCGGAGTTGCGGTGGTCGCAACATTTACATTTGGTGTCTGCGTAACTACAGGTGTCTCTGTCGGTGTGTCAGTCGCACTTCCGGTAGCAGCCGATACGGCTGAAGCTTCCGGGTCGGCAGTTACATTTTCATTAAAATTAATTGTGGAATCCGTATTTGCGATTGAATTTGCTATGGAATTTACTACAGATTCCGTATTTGCAATTGAATTTGCGGCGGAATTCATCGAAGTTGCAGATTCGACGTATGCGGAATCTTCAGCGCTATCCTTTAAAATGGTATTGATGTCTTTTAAAGTCATAGAAGAATCTGCAGTGCTTTTTTTGCTTTTCTCTGTCGCTTCGGAATCTGCTGCAGCGCTTGAATTATTAGTCTCTGTCGCTTCGGAATCTGCTGCAGCGCTTGAATTGCTTGCCTTCATAATCAATGAAACAATCGGGTCCTCTGCACGGTCAATCCTTGTAATATCGCCCATTAAACCTGTAATATGTCCACTACTGATTCCCTTATTATTAATCAAATCCTTCCTAAACTCGCTGTCTTCGGAGGATGCATCACCCGAACCGGCTGAATTATATTTCCAATTCGGCAACGGACTGTTGTTTCCCGACATAACGACCTCATCGTAAATGCCGTCACCATATACGGGAGAAGATGTATCCGCCGTCGCATGATAAGCATACCAAGTCAAATGACTCTCGGAAAAGTCCGCTTCTGCTTTACTTATATAACCTTTCTTAATACAGTTGGATTCTATCGACTTGATTGTCGCAAATGCCCAACAGCATCCGGTTATTCCCTGGTCCTTGATAGGCGTTATCTGATTCTTTTTAACAAGAGAATATTTCTTCGGAAGCCTCCTGGCATCGGCCCTTACGCACACCGAAAAGAACGCCGTAAGCACCATAAAACAAAGTAATATTCCTTTCAAACCCTTACTTAAAATACTATTTTTTTTCATCTCTAAACTACATTTCCTCTCTCTACATTTCATTTTTATTTTTTTCTGTTTTCAGTACACTCTCCCAAATCAATATTTACATTTTCCTCAAACCGTCAGAGTGTTAAGCTTACCTAAATCTACCGGTTTTTCATGGATTTTCAAACCGTCATAGCATTAAGCTCACCTGAATTTACCGGTTTTTCATGGATTTTCAAACCGATCATCCCTTGAAAATGCATCTTATTATGATTCTGTTTCTATAATACATCATACAATTTCATAGTCTAACGTAAAAATGTGACAAAAATATTATTAAATAATTAAGATTTTCCCTATCAAAAATACCTCACAATCTTCCATTTCGCATACCGTGTTCACAAAGAATTCGCTTTACTAACATAGGATAATTTGCTATTATACCTTTTAAAAGTTGGAGATATAATTTAATAGCAGAGAATAATTTCAAAAAAATCTGTCTTATATTTCCTAAAATTTTATATTAATAAGATACAAAGGAAACCGGCTTTTCACTCTTTGCGAAGCCAAATCCGTATATAAATTGATATAAACGCATTAAAATGGGGAGGTTTAATATGAATACAGATAAAAAAACTTTACACAAACGAATACTTGCAAATTTATTGGTTTCCCTTATCGTATTGTGCCTCATTGTATTTGTCGCACCTAAAATAATCGTTTTTTGTCTCCCTCTGATAATAGCCTGGCTCGTCGCCTGCATCGCACACCCGATGATCAAATTTCTGGAATCAAAAATCAAGATAAAACGTAAGCTCGGAACCATAGTTGTAATAGTACTTGTAATAACACTGCTATTAATGATATTATATGGCATTTTTTACCTTTTGGCAACAGAGGCAATGGAATTTTCGAAAGATATTTCGAGCTTTTCTGTAGTGCTTAAGGAATCAATAGATAATTTCTTAACCATTGTAAATAAACACTTTAGTTTTCTCCCGGATGACTTAAGCTCCATTTACAAAGGTCTGAGCGCCTCCACCATCCTTTCCACAATCATCGGAAAGCCCGGAAGCAACACCATAAAGAGCTTTATGTCCGTATCGGAATCGGTTGGAGATAAATTTGTACTTACCATACTAACCATAATTCTCACCTACTTTTTTGCTATAGAATATGAAAATGTAACTGCCTTTTTCAAGAGAAATACGCCTGTTGAAATCACAAAGTATTTAGATATGACAAAAGAAATCATTAATAAGGCAATCTTCGGTTATTTTGCGGCACATTTTAAAATAATGTTTGTAATTGCCGTTATTACTGTTGTTCCTTATTATTTGCTGGGCGTGAAACATTTTATTTTGCTGGCTATCGTCACTGGTATCGTTGATTTCCTGCCTATTTTTGGAACAGGAACCATAATGATTCCATGGGGTATCTATAGGCTGGTTCAATTGGATTTTAAAGCCGCCATTCTGCTCATCGGACTATACGTTGTAACCATTGTTGTAAGGCAATTTTTAGAGCCAAAGCTAATCAGCGACAGTGTTGGAATCAGTGCATTCGCGACTGTTGTATTTATGCTTATCGGATACAGGCTTGATGGTATGTTCGGCCTTCTCGTATCCATACCAATCGGAATGATAGTTGTTATCTTTTATCGAAACGGAGCTTTCGACACACAAATCGACGGCGCAAAAATCCTGCTACGGGACATTTATGAATATATTCATTACAAGGATTACGAAGATATAGATAGTATTAATCCCCTGAAAGATGATAAAAAAGAAGAGGCTAATCAGGAAAGCGCAGAGAAGAATGAGCCTGAAAACGAAGAAAACAATTCTGATTCTGTC
>JAILOA010000284.1 GCA_024691065.1 Lachnospiraceae bacterium
TTACCCTTAAGACCAAGCTCACCGATAACCTCATTGATTACACCCTTCATTGTGAAGAAATCGCCGTCACCGTACATACCGCAGGTAAGCTGCATTCTCTCCTCAGGACGATCTGTAAGTGGCAATGCCTTTGGAATATAAACATTTGCAAGCTCGAAAAGTCTAACATCCTTATTTCTCTTATTGTAGTTGATTGAAAGGCTGGTAAGCATTCCACCAACAGCAGTTCTTCTCATGGCACTGTAGTCCTCGCCGAGAGGGTTGGAAATAATAATGCTCTCACGAATCGGACTGTCAGGCTTTAAAAGAAGCTTATCATAAACCTTTGGACTCTCGAATGAGAATGTCATTCCCTCGCAGAAACCAAAGTCTGTCATTGTATCAGCAGCGATTCCCTCAAGTCTCATTTTCTCGGATACGCCACCGCTTGTAGCTGCACCCTTAGGAAGTGTCATAGGAATCTTATCATAACCATAAAATCTCGCAACCTCCTCGGCAATATCGCATTCACGAAGAAGGTCCTGTCTGAAGGTCGGTACATTTATAATATGATTCTCCAAATCAACGTCTAAATCAAGCTTTCTAAGATAACCAACCTGCTCCTCCTCGGAAATGTCAGTACCTAAAAGCGCATTTATCTTATCGGCTGAGAATGGAATCGAAACGCCTTCCTTCTTAACCGGGTAAAAATCAACCACACCACCGACAACGGTACCGGCACCAAGCATTTCCACAAGCTGGCACGCTCTGTTCATTGCGGCAAGCGCATTGTTAGGATCAAGTCCCTTCTCAAACTTAGCCTGGGCATCGGTTCTCATACCAAGCTTCTTACCTGTGAGACGGATATTGGTTCCATCAAATGTAGCGGCCTCGAAAAGCATTGTCTTTACATCATCAGTAATCATGGTATTGGCACCACCCATAATACCTGCAACACCGATACTCTTCTCGCCATCGCAAATCATAAGCATTGTGTCATCAAGCTCATGCTCCTGACCATCGAGAGTTACGAACTTTTCACCGTTCTCTGCACGCTTAACGACGATTTCCTTATTAGCAATCGTATCCAAATCATAAGCATGCATTGGCTGTCCATACTCTTCCATAACGAAATTTGTTATATCTACAAGGTTATTGATTGGACGAATACCAACGGAAGCAAGTCTTCTCTGCATCCACTCAGGAGACGGAGCAAGCTTGATATCCTTTACAACCCTTGCTGTATAGCGTGGGCAAAGCTTTTCATCCTTAACGGTAACCTTGATAAAACCATTTACATCTTCATCATTACCGGTAGCTGTAACCTCAGGAAGCTTTAATTCCTTATTAAATGTAGCGGCCACCTCACGTGCGATTCCTGTCATCGCAAAACAATCAACTCTGTTGGATGTAACCTCATACTCGAAGCAGGCATCGTGAAGTCCAAGTAACTCCACAGCGTCACTTCCGATTGCTGCATCCTTATATTCAGGATTATCACTTAAGATGTAGATTCCATCCTTAGCAGCATCAGGATACATATTTGTATCGCTTCCAAGCTCCTCGATAGAGCACATCATACCAAATGATTCAACCCCGCGAAGCTTACCCTTCTTAATCTTGATACCACCTTCCTTTGCTCCTGCAGAATGAGTGCCATCCACTCTACCACCATCAAGAACAACAGGAATCTTGTCACCTTCCTTTACATTTGGGGCACCTGTAACAATCTGCACTTCAGTACCCTCTTCATCAATCTGCACCTGGCAGACAACAAGCTTATCAGCATCCGGATGCTTCTCAATCTTATTAATCTTAGCTACAATAATCTTATCAAGATTTGCATCAAACTCCTTGTAGCCCTCACACTTTGTACCTGAAAGTGTCATCGCATCCATATATTCTTTAGCCGTACAATCAAGTTCCGGCACATAATCCTTTATCCATGAAAATGAAGTATTCATAATGAATTTCTCCTTCTAAACTTATATTAACTGTTGCATTTATTTACAAGTTTCAACCCGAAAATGTATCGAACAATACAGAACCCAAACATTTTCGATTATCAAGCAATTTAAATCCGATTTTTGAAAATGTATCGCAAACTTTCCGAAAGCGCTACATTTTAATATTAAATAAATTAGAACTGCTTCAAAAATCTTGTATCGTTCTCATATAAAAGACGCATATCATCGATTTCATACTTAAACAATGAAATTCTCTCGAGACCTACACCAAACGCGAATCCGGTATAAACCTCAGGATCGATTCCGCTCATCTCAAGCACGTGCGGGTGAACCACGCCACAGCCAAGGATTTCAATCCAACCCTCGCCCTTACAGAAACGGCATCCCTTACCCTTACACTTAAAGCAGCTGACGTCCATCTCCGCGCTCGGCTCGGTAAACTGGAAATGATGAGGTCTGAATTTAACCTTTGTATCCTCGCCGAAAAGTCTTCTTGCAAACTCCTGCAAGGTTCCCTTTAAATCAGCAAATGTAATACCCTTATCGATTACGAGTCCCTCAACCTGGTGGAATGTAGGACTGTGGGTTGCATCAACTTCGTCAGATCTGAAAACCCTTCCAGGAGAAATCATTCTGATTGGGAGCTCGCCCTTCTCCATCTCATGAACCTGAACCGAAGAAGTCTGAGTTCTAAGGAGAATATCCTTTGTAATGTAAAATGTATCCTGCTCGTCCTTTGCAGGATGGTCTGCAGGTATATTCAATGCTTCGAAATTGTAATAATCAAATTCTATTTCAGGACCTTCAACAACCTTATATCCCATACCAACGAAAATATCCTCAAGTTCTCTTAAGGTCTTTGTATTAGGATGAAGATGTCCGACTCTCTGAACCTTACCCGGAAGAGTAACATCTATAGTCTCGCTTTCAAGCTTCTTCTCAAGAATTTTAGCTTCAAAATCAGCTTTCTTTTTATCAAGACTTTCCTGAATCTGGTTACGGATTTCATTAACCATCTGTCCCATCTTAGGTCTGTCTTCAGGTGCAATATCCTTCATGGATTTAAGCACTGATGTAAGTTCTCCCTTCTTTCCAAGGAAACGAACCTTTATATCGTTTAGCTTGTCCATATCTACAGCTTCGTTAATTTCATTAGCTGCATTTTTCAATATAGAATCTAAATTTTGCATATCAACCTCACATTCCGAAGCAAATCCAACGCTTCACTTTCTTTCAAACAACAACGAATAGTATTCTAGCACAATATCTATAGTGTTTCAAGAATTAATTATCCGGACAACAGTTATAGTATTTAAAGAAGTAATTATCTGGACAGCAGTTCTGCCTCCCCTATAATCACCTTTTTATTAGCCTTCCAAACCGGCTTAATCTGGCTGGTCGGGAGCGGACACGCCACACTTCCGATTTCAATCGTAATACTTGGACGGTGCTCGGTGTACATAACATACTCTCTGTAATTACCTCGACCACCGGCCGGCGAATAATATCCCGCCGCACTTGCATATCCGGAAACAGATCTTGCATAATTATACATTGCTGTCGTAGTACCCTGTATGGCAATACCTTTTTTACAACTGCCAAATACAATATTTCCCATGGCATGGTAATTTACAACACCCTTAAGAGTCGGCTTCAGCTTCTTGGTAAGCTTCATAATAGCCTTGGTTTCAGACTCGCTTCCCGCCTTCTTTCCGGTATAATAAGAAGGACAAGGCTTACCTTCCTTTTTAAACTTGTAAGGAAAGTTCCTGTTAATGTCAACGCCCCTCGCATTTGCCTTCCACTGCGATGTACTCGTATTCCGGCTCATCTTATAAAGCTTATTTCTAAGCTTTGTTGTCGTAATCACGCCAATGCCCTTCTGCGCAATCTCAACGCCGTCCGGATTTCCCATAACCACCATATGCACACAGATGGAATCAAGAATCGAACT
>JAILOA010000292.1 GCA_024691065.1 Lachnospiraceae bacterium
TGGCATTTGCATTTTATTTCTGAGGATAGGAAATATGGCGGTCATGTATTTGATTTAAGCCTTACGGAGGGCAATGCATATTTCTGCAGGAATACCAGCGTCGAGGTGAAGATACCTGACACGCCGGCTTATGATACCTACTCGCTCAAAGGGGCGTCGGAGGAGGAAATCAAGTCGGTGGAGCAAGGAAAGAACGGGGAGTGAGATGGAGAAATCTTGAAGATATTGAAAAAAGCAAGCGTGCGCAGAGGGATAGTTGTATTTCAGCTCTTATTGTGGTATAATGCTTGTATTGAGTTTTCTTGAAATAATTTGAGAGTTGGAGAATTCAGAGACCGATAATACTTGAATTTGATAGGGGATGAATTCAGAGACCGATAATACTTGAATTTGATAAGGTAGAATGCAGAGGCCGATAATACTTGAATTTGATAGGGGATGAATTCAGAGACCGATAATACTTGAATTTGATAAGGTAGGATTCAGAGACCGATAATACTTGAATTTGATAGGGGATGGATTCAGAGGCCAATAATATTTAAATTTGATAGGGTAGGATTCAGAGACCAATAATATTTGAATTTGATAAGGTAGGATTCAGAGACCGATAATACCTGAATTTGATAAGATAGGATTAAGCCAACTCAGTAAATAATCCGGCTTTATAGGAGTTGATTTTATGGCCAAGGGGTTTTTGGAATCATTAATAGACAGTGTTCTGGATGATATTTTTGATGATGAATGGAAGGGAAAATATGGCGAAAAACTAACCGAGCGTGAATTAAAATGGGTTCAGTTGTTTGGGCGCAAGGGAAAAATTCTTCGAAATGTGTATCTTCCAAAAGATAATGGTGAAACATCCGAAGTGGATGTTGTATTTATTACTCAAAAAGGAATTTTTGTTTTTGAAAGCAAGAATTATTCGGGGTGGATTTTTGGAAATGAAAATGACAATATGTGGACCGTCTGTCTCTCTAAAGGTGTTAAGAATCGATTTTACAATCCCATTAAGCAGAATAAGACACATTTGAAATGGATGAGAATGAATGTGGGAGCGGATATCCCGCTGTTTTCGATTATTGCATTTTCGGAGCGGTGCGAGCTAAAGAAGGTGACGGTGTATTCACCGGATATAAAGGTTATTAAAAGGGATCGAACTTATGCAACAGTGCGGGAAATATGGGACAGTCATCCGGATGTTGTGTCGGAATTCAGGGTGGAGCAGATATACTCCATGCTAAAAGGATTTACAAATGTAACTGCATCGGTCAAGGTAAATCACGTCAACAATATTAATAATAAATATAAGGATAACAATTTCAGTAATCAGGCGAATACGTATCAAAACTCGGCGAACGGTTACAAATCCCAGACGAATATCAATCAAAACCAGGCGAATGGAAACTACAAAGCCCAATCGAATGGTTACCAAAATCAAGCTAACAAAAGTTACCAAAACCGAGCGAACAACTATCAAAACCAGTCGAATGGAAACTATCAAACCCAGGCAAACAAAAGTTACCAAAATCAAGCGAACAAAAGTTACCAAAACCAAACGAACAACTATCAAAACCAGTCGAATGGAAACTACAAAAACCAGACGAATAAAAGTTACCAAAACCAAGCGAACAACTATCAAAACCAGGTGAATAACAGTTACCAAAATTTTGCAAGTAACTATGATACCGGTACATTTGAAGATTTGGAGAGAAAATATGCCACATTATCGGTTGAAGAATTAAGAATGGAAAATGAGCTGAAAAAGAAGACAACATTTTCCGATGCCGATACAAATAGTACATTTGACAGCTCGTTTGAGGAGCTAGAAAAGAAATACAGCACGTTAAGTGTTGAGGAATTAATAAAAGAAAAAGAGGTAAAGAATAAAAATGTTCCCGAAAAAATCTGCCCAAGATGCGGAAATAAACTGGTTATAAGAACAGCTAAAAAAGGGTACAATGCAGGAAATCAGTTTTATGGATGCAGTACATTTCCGAAGTGCAGATATATTGAGAATATAAAATAAACACGAAAGCGAGGTACCCTATGTCACCTATTAAACTCACACAAGAGAATTTTGTAATTCTTGACGATTCTTATCTTCCGCAGATGGCACAGCTTTTTAAAAATGCATTCGCCGGGGAGCCGTGGAATGATGATTGGAGCGATGAAAATCAGCTGAAAGAATATATTAAGGAAATTTCCGGTGCTTACAATGCTCTAAACCTTGGTTTGGTTGTGGATGGGAAGCTCTTTGCGATGTCTGTGGGAATGATAAGACATTGGTGGGAAGGAACCAATTACAACATAGAGGAATTATGTGTGGCGCCTGAGTATCAGCATCAGGGGCTGGGGCAGCAATTCCTGTCAATGATTGAAGATTATATAAAGAAAATGGGGGTTGCGGGGATTTTTCTGCAAACCGATAGTGATAAACCGGCATATGATTTTTATCATAAAAATGCATTCAAGGACCTTGGCGCGCATGTCAGCCTGTATAAATCCGTGCGGCACAAGGAAGCGACGGACGGCTGGGAGCGGGGACTAATATGATAGTGCAAAAGCCCGCTATGATAAAATAAAGCCTAAGAAAAAGGCTCAAACGAACCTTGAAAATGTAAATATTCCTAAGAAAAATTCTTATGGAAGTAAGAGAGAAAATTATAAAGTCCTATGATTTTTGCAAATGTACTTGCAAAAGTCATAGGACTTTTGTTATAATGCTTGCAAAAATTATATGACTTTTGCTATAATACTTGCAAAAGTGGCAGGACTTTCGCTACATTATAAGCAAAAGTGGCAGGACTTTCGCTACATTATAAGCAAAGTGGCAGGACTTTCGCTACATTATAAGCAAAAGTGGCAGGACTTTCGCTACATTATAAGCAAAGTGGCAGGACTTTCGAACATTATTTGTAAAATGATAGGTTTTATAATAAAAAACATGACTTAAACAGGACTATAGGAGGGCTTATGTATAGAGATGTTATGAAAAAATTTGTAAATTGGAAAGATAAGAGTAGAAGAAAACCATTATTAGTTACTGGTGTGAGGCAATGTGGAAAGACTTATATAATAAAGGAA
>JAILOA010000234.1 GCA_024691065.1 Lachnospiraceae bacterium
AGTTAAAAAATTTCTGTTTTTTTTGCTCCTAATATAGATATATCATTAACTTAATGATTTTAGAAAAAACTAACACAATTTTATCATTTACATTTATAACAAATTATTCCCTGATTAGTGGAATAATTAAATGGATAGTAGCATAATAGGTTGTTTGTGTCAATAAATCCTTTGTGCAATTTTACAATAAATTTGATAAAAATAATACATTTTTAGTGAAAAGTAACATAATTTAATCATTTTGCAATTTTTTACTTGTTTTTTCCATATTTCTTTGTTAAACTCTTGCGTGGTTAAAATTATGAATAAATTGTAAACAGATTATATTTTCAAGTATTTTAGGTAGGTAAATATGAAGGATTTTGAAAATTCAGGAAATTTTGATGAAAAAAATGAAACCAAGAATTCTAACAATAACAATCTTAATGAATCTAATGAATTAAGCGAAGTTGATGAAGAACTTTTAGCTAAAGAGCTTCAGGAAATGATGTCTGAAACTATTCCTTTAACTGAAGAACAGGAAGAAGAGATGGCTTTTGAAATCGAAGAAATGCTTTCAAATATTCCGGTTATCGAAGAAAATAAGCTTAAGCCTATTGAAGAAAAACCGGAACAAATATTGGAAACTGTAACTTCTAAGCCGGTAGAGACTCCTGTTAAGAAAAAAAGAAAATCTATTTTCTCCAGAAGAAATAATGATTTAAACAGGGAAGCCGAGAACGGGCCTCATGTTAAAACCATTGCAGGTAAGGTTGTTTCGGTTTCAGGTAAGGTAGATATCGGTTCTTCTGCACAGAAACATATCAAAGACGCTTACATTCCTGATAATGTAAGAGAAGAGCAGCTTGAATTATCCGTTAAAAATCGTAAAAAGATTAACAGATACGGATACAGACTATTCTTATATATTCTCCCGTTCGTACTTCTTGTCATAGCATTTTCTTATTTTCCGTTGCATGGATGGGCATATGCCTTCTTTGATTACAAGCCGGCATTGGGAATATCAAAAAGTGAATTTGTTGGTTTAAAATGGTTTAAAATGCTCTTCGGTAATAAGGTTCAGCTTCAGCAAATGGGACAGGTACTTATCAATACATTTGCCATGAGTACAATCGGTATTATAACTTCCATATTACCAATGCTTTTTGCGGTATTCTTAAACGAAATTAAATCCGATAAATTTAAAAATGTAATTCAAACACTTACAGCACTTCCGAATTTCATAAGCTGGGTTATGGTTTATTCCGTTGCATTTGCTCTTTTCTCCGATAGCGGAATGCTTAATACACTTCTTCAGAATGCCGGAATTATTACTACCCCTATTAAGTTTTTGGACAGTGACAAACATACATATCTCTGGATGACTATGTGGAGTATATGGAAGGGACTCGGATGGGGCGCTATTATGTACCTTGCAGCCATTACATCGATTGATCCTGAGCAATATGAGGCAGCTAAGGTTGAAGGAGGAACACGATTCCAGATTATGAGATATATTACAATTCCGTTCCTTATGCCTACATTCCTTATATTACTTATGATGGCAATTGCTAACTTCCTGAATAATGGTATGGAGCAGTATTACGTTTTCCAGAACTCTTTTAATAAGGAGCATATACAGGTTTTGGATCTCTATGTTTACAATATCGGTATGACGGGCGGCGGAAGTCTTTCGCTGGCATCGGCTATCAGTATGTTAAAGAGTATCATAAGTGTTGTATTGCTCACCTTGGTAAACGTTGTATCCAAGGCATCAAGAGGAGAAAGCATTATATAATGGTTTTGAATCAGTAAAATAATTATAAATGTTATGTTTATAAATGAGAAATCATTTTATGAAAATATAATGTTTTGTTTTAAGTATTGCCGATATGGCAGGAAAGGATTAGCTATGAGCAGTAATTCCAAAATGGCTGATTTAAATCATGTAGTCAGCGAAGAGGAAGAGGCTTTAAATAAGCTTTATGAAAAACAGGCAAGAGATGCCTTGAGATATAAAAATACGGATTTTGTTGTTACTAATACTTCCAAAAGAAAAACTTCCGTTGGAAATAAGATTATTAACGGTGTAATCATTGCAATATTTGTTATATTTGCACTTCTTTGTTTATATCCGTTTTATTATATGATTATAAATTCAATCAGTGCAAATGACTTAAGCGCGAATGGATTTATTAAATTTTTACCTCATAAGATACATTTTCAAAATTATATAGATGTTATTCAGATTCGCGGAATGGGAAAGGCAACGATGATTTCGTTACTTAGAACTGTTTTAGGTACGGTTTGTACAGTGTTTGCATCAGCATTTCTAGGGTATATGTTTACTCAGAAGAAGCTTTGGGCACGTAAATTCTGGTACAGATTTTTCGTTGTGACAATGTACTTCAATGCCGGTCTTATACCAATGTATATTACTATGAAGACATTTCATTTGACTGATAATTTCCTGGTTTACATATTGCCGGCAATTATTCATCCTTTCAGTATCATACTTGTAAAGACTTATATAGAGTCTATCCCTGAATCACTGCAGGAAGCAGCTTCCATAGAGGGTGCCGGAATATTTACGATTTTTATGAAAATAATATTGCCGCTCTCAAAGCCGATTCTTGCTACTGTTGCCATTTTCTCTATTGTAAATCAGTGGAATGCATTTCAGGATACGCTTTTATATATTACTAATCAAAGCTTGTATTCATTGCAGTATTTGTTATATTCATACATTAATCAGGCCAGTTCTCTTGCATCCCTTGTTCATACCTCGGGTGCATCTGCTGTTGCAAATATAGCTACGCAGCAGACACCTACATCAATCAGAATGACGGTTTCGGTTATTGTTGTATTACCGATTCTGTTTGTGTATCCGTTGTTCCAGAGGTTCTTTATAAAGGGCATAATGATTGGTTCTGTAAAAGGTTAATAAGTTAGGTTGTTGTTTTGTTATTTTAAAAAGGAGATTTTATCATGAGAGGCGTAGTTTTAAAGAAAATTTTAAGTTTCACTTTGGTTTCAGCTCTTACTCTTGGTGTTATGGGCAGTCTTTCCGGTTGCGGTAAGAAGGAAGATACACAAACTGCAACTACAAACCAAGGACAAACTACTCGTGGATCTAAATATGAGAAATTCATAACAGTAGATGTTTATGATTCTCTTGCAAATTATCAGGGAATTCAGTCAGGATGGTTTGCTCAGATTGTAAGAGATAAGTTTAATATGGAATTAAATATAATTGCACCGAATGTAGCAGGAAATGGCGATACATTGTATCAGACAAGAACTGCTGCAGGAGATTTAGGTGACTTAATTATTACCGGTACTTCCGGTGGTTCTTTCCAGGAGCTTATTGATGGTGGATTAGTACTTAATATGGCTGAGTATTTAAAGGACAAGGAAATAGTAACTAATTTCGGTACCGCGATTGAAAAATTTAATGGTAAGGACCCTGCAACCGAAATATATGGTATTCCAAGTGAAATTTCTATTCGTTCACCGCGTCTTCCGGCTGACGGACTTGAGCCATTGGTTTCCCCTTATGTAAAATGGGATGCTTATAAGGCAGCAGGTTATCCTGAAGCTAATACATTGGAAGATATGGTAGATGTACTTAAGAAAATGCAGGAAGCACAGCCTGAGAGCGATTCAGGTAAAAAGACATATGGTATTTCCTTATTTAAGGACTGGGACGGAAATATGATGTGTACAACTAAGAACTTTGCTTCTCTTTACGGATATGACGAGATGGGATTTGCTCTTTGGAAGGTTGACGGAACTGATTTCCAGGATATTATTGACAGTGACGGTATCTATGTTCGTTGCCTTAAATTCTTATATGATTGTAACCAGGCCGGTCTGGTTGATCCGGAATCGACCTCTCAGAATTATGATATACTTTCAAACAAATTTAAAGATGGACAGATTTTAATGTCTACCTGGAACTATCAAAGTGGTTCTGTCTATAACTCAGATGAAAAAAAGGCTGAGGGTAAAGGCTATATGCCAATGTATATCAAGGATTCAAGCTGTCTTACTAACGGTTGCTATTCCGAAGGAAACGGAAATCTCTGCATTGCAATCGGTAGCAAGGCTGAGGATCCTGAGAGACTTGCAGACTTTATCGACTGGCTTTATTCATCAGAGGGTGTTGAGACTGCAGGTGCTTCAAATGGTGCTGCAGGTCCTGAAGACCTTACATGGAAGATGGAATACGGTAGAGCTGTTCTTACCGAATTCGGTGAGAAGGTATTTGCAGGTGAAGATGTAAATGTGCCTGAAGAGTGGGGTGGCGGAAACTGGACAGAAGGTGTGTCAACTCTTAACTTTAAGACAGTTTCATTTGTAGATATTGATCCTAAGACAAACGAACCGTATCTTACAACTATGTGGTCATCCATATTGGAAAAGAATACAACAGCACTCGATAATGACTGGAAGGATTATTCAAACGGAGCTCAGACCACACTTCAATATTTAAGAAAGAATAAAGCTCTTTCCGTTCAAATCGGTACCCGGTACACACAACCTGAGGAGAGCACTGAGATTTCCACAATCAGAAATCAATGTAAGGAAATTATTGTTGATAATTCATGGAAGATGATATTTGCTAAGGATGAAAGCGAATTTAATTCACTTCTTAAGGATATGCAGGATAAGGTTAAAGGACTTGGATATGATGATGTAATTAAGATTGATATCCAGAATGCAAAGGATAAGTCAGAGGCTGCAAAAGAGACAATAGCTAACTTCGTTGCACTCCACAAGGATAATCCTGTATATGCCAACAGAGTAGATAATACTGCTGATAGCAAAAAGAAAAAATAGTTAACATAAGATAACAAAATATTCACATTTATATGTTAACCTAAATAAAATTTTTATTTACACATTACCTGTTTATGTTGTATCATAGACAGGTATGTTGTTTTTAAAGGTT
>JAILOA010000319.1 GCA_024691065.1 Lachnospiraceae bacterium
ACGACAGAGAAAAAGGCGAATTCTTCTTCGAAATGGCCGCAACCATTACCGAAGATGATGAGCTTTATGATGATTTCTTACAAAAGTTAACACGAAAAAACAAGTTTTCAAGTATTTATAAATACTTAAAAAACTTTAAAAAATATGGGAAAAAGGTTCAATATAAAAGAACCAAAGAATATCCCGGAGTCGTGTTATCCACCGCTCATTCTTCAAAAGGAATGGAGTTTCCTGTAGTATTTTTGAGTATATCTAAATTCCACACTAAAGAATGTGGTAGTGGAAACCTTAATACTCCTACCTTAGAAGAAGCAAGAAGACTTCTTTTTGTTTCAATAACAAGAGCAAAAGAAGAAATCACAATAACTGGGCAATTCATTGCATTCGGTAAAAAAGATGATTATACGATTAATCATTTTCTTAAAGAAGTTTATGATGTTTTAGGAAAAGAATTTAATCCTAACATTAATAAACACAAGAGAGAAAAACAAGAAAGAGAAAAAGAAGAAAGGGCTGAATTAGCATCAAAAAGACGAAATAAAAAGAAAGCAGATTTAATGTCTGAACTTCTTGAAAAAAAATTAGTCGGATAATTGTTGAATTGTTGATTTCATTTTTTAAAAAAAGAAAAGGTTTGTATTATTACTATAATGCAAACCTTTTTTGTATGTGTCAATTACACAAAAAATAAAAAAGTGAATTTTAATTTAAAAACGGAATTAAATTCCGTTTTTTTTAAAGTTATAAATCTGTCAATTACACAAAAAATAAATTTAGTTTCCTTTTTTATATTTTAAATACCTAAAATCCATATTTATAAAGAATATTTAATTTTAAATTTTAAAAAATAGGAGGAAAAAAACATGAAAACAAACAATTACACAATAACACTCAGAACAACAATGCTCACACCAGCGGGAGCGGATATTCTTTCAAGATTGAACAAAGAAGAGAAAATAACTGATAAAGTTACTTTTGAGTTTCAAAAGACCGGCAATCAGTTAAAAGCTTTTATAAACAATGATTGTATTGGTATTGTTCAGAACATCGAAGATGAAAAAAGAAACATTTTCAAAAACGATGTAATCATTGAAGCGACTAAGGGAAAATATGAAGCTTTTATTGATAAGCTCTCAACTACCCCGAAGTGTTTTGAAGTGCTGTTCAAAGAAATACTTCCGGAAAAAGCAGAAATAAAATCCGATTCTTCTTTTAAAGAGGAAACAGAAAGAATAGTTTCCGAAGGTATCACAACGAGAGAGGAAATTGATGAACGTATTAAATGTATGCGTTCTAACGGTGTTCCGGATGGAATCATCCACCTTGTTTTGGATAATTACAAAGAATACAGTAAACCCGTAAAAAGACCGAAAACTCTTTACAGAGATCCAACGGTGGGTAAGGAAAAGGAAACTATCTTTACAAGAATGATTTCTCAAACATTGGTAGGAAGAGCTACTATTTATGAAGGCGATAAGTCAGTCGGAAAAAACGTCGCATCGGAAACGCTTGCTTGGGTATTAGGAATGCCTTATTTCTTGATAACATTCAATAGAATGCTTACACAAGATGAAATTTACGGTACCAAAAGCACTGCCGAACCAAAACTTATCAAAATGACTGATGATGAAGCAGTTAATCTTGCAAAAAAAGATAAAGAAACGTTTGACGTTCTCTGTGCGAAAGCTGCGACTGTACAGATAAAACAAGAAATCAGTCAGCTTACTGAATGGCTTTCATCCGGTGGGGTTATGTGCTTTAATGAGATGAATATGGCCGACAGTAATTTTTTCGGTTCATTTACCAATCAAATAACCGATGGCACAGGTTTCTTAGATGTGCCAGGCATTGGAAGGGTTTATATAAACCCTAATTGTGTTCTTGTTGGAAATCAAAACAAGGGTTATACGGGTGCAATGGAACAGAATGAAGCTACAATGTCTCGTTTCGGTTGCATTCAGTTTGATTATCCGGCATCTATCAAGGAAATACTTATGGCATCTGCAAAGATTGCAAAAAAGAACAACCTTGATGAGCAGTATTATGAACAATGCGACAAGTTATACAAGATTTACTTAGCAGCAGTCCGTAAAGGACAAAGTATTTCAAATGCGGTATTAAATATTCGTGGGTTCGTTTCTGCTTTGGATGCGGTATCACTTCTTCCTGGCTTTATTACACTCTCTAGTGAAATAGAGATAAATGTTATCAACACTTGTCCGGAAGAAGACAGAGCGGTACTTATTACAACGTTAAAAGACGTTATTACGCTCTAATAATCAGATAAAAATATTTTCTTTAACAAAACCTCGCTTCTTACCTTATATAACTTAGGAAGTGGGGTTTTATTTTTTTTCGGTTATTGATTTATATTAAAAGTATAATTAAACATAAAGGAGGAAAACAAATATGCTGACTTTTTGGGATACGGTAAGAGGAGTAAACCTTGCTGACACGCTTATACACCAGCTTCCGAAGTTAACGGCAAAAAAGGAACAAAAAATAGTTCTTTTGTCAAATGATGCAAATGATGCAACAATACTTGAAAAAGAAATGGAAAACGGATTTCTTGTTGTAGCATGTAATAATAATATGGCCGTTTTAGAAAGGAAGGTAAGATGAAAATAAGTTTTGAAGGTTTTATAAAAACAACCGAAAGTTCAACCGGAGTATGGGCGAACATACTTAAAGTTGTACTAAATAACGGAAAAAAAGTAGACCTTGACAGAGATATAACTGAGTTTACAATCGGTGACACTGTTAATGAAAAAGGTTACAAAAGGCTAAATATGGAATGGAAATCCGTATATACTTGGGATTCTGAAAATTCAGAAAAGAATTATAATATAAAAGGATCCGATTTCAATGATTTAATATCATTGAAATCGGATCCTTTTATATTATAATTCTTTTCTGAATTTTCAG
>JAILOA010000371.1 GCA_024691065.1 Lachnospiraceae bacterium
TCAAGCCTTTCAACCATCCAATGCTTATCCTCATAATATTCATAAAGCTCATTAATGTCAACATAAGGTGATGTAAATACACTTCTGGAAATATATCTGCTGGGCCTGTTTATAATCCTTATATAATTAGCCCTCTCATTATTTCCGAGAGCAATCTTAATGTAACTCAGCACGTCCTGCACTATCCAATGATCATAAAGATTAGGAACCGTATCTTTCATGATAAAAGGAATATTCGCATAGGTAAGAGCACCAACAAGCGAACGTCCCTGTACATTTGTACGGAAAAGCACGGAAATATCCTTATAAGTAAGGCCTTCCTTAAGTGCATCATGAATAGCATCAATGATTCCGTTATTTTGCGAAATGACATCCTTAAACTCCCGGATTTCAACGGGATTTAAAATATCATCATTAAATGCACGAATATCCTTACTCATACGTATTTCATTGTTACCGATAACCTTACCGGCGGCGCCGACAATCTTAAGAGAACTTCTGTAATTAGTATCCAAAAGTACCTTCTCAGCCTTCGGATAATCCTTTAAAAACTTATCCATTATTTTCGGATTGGCACCTCTGAAACCGTAAATTGACTGGTCATCATCTCCGACCACAAAAAGATTATTCTTCTTACCCGTGAGGAGCCTTGTGGTTTCATATTGCATATAATTAACATCCTGAAACTCATCCACAAGTATATATTCATACTGCTTTTGCCAAAGCGCCCTGATATCCTTTCTGTCCCTCAAAAGCTCGTATGTATATACAAGCATATCATCGAAGTCAATCTTTCTTCGCTTTAACAATGTATCGTTATAGGAATTAAATATTTTTTTAAAGTTTTGTTCAGGGCAGGACATTGAATAATAATTATCTATATTCATCATACTCCCCTTAACCAATCCGATCTCAGCCGTAACATCCTTTATGAATTCATTTTCATCCCTGATTTCTTCCAAATCCATATTGAGAATGATATTTTTAAGAATCATATATTGCTCTTCTTCCCTTAGAATATTGGAGGCTGCATAATTATAATGCACCTTCAATATGGAGAAGAATACGCTGTGAAATGTACCGTAACGGACTTTACCCGGATTTTTACCTGCAGCAATTGTATCGGAAACATATCTTTCCTTCATCTCATTTGCCGCAGCCTTAGTAAATGTAATTACAAGAATCCGCTCCGGCTTGACACCGGAACGGATTAATTCTTTTACTCTTTCGGTTATTACTCTGGTTTTCCCGGAGCCCGGACCGGCAAGCACCAGCATCGGACCCTCTTTGTGAAAAACAGCTTTTTTTTGTGGTTCATTTAATTGCATTTTTAGCTAAGCTTCTCTATACCCTTCTTAATGCGGTTTACAGTCTCATCTCTACCGAGAATCTCAACAATCTCATAAGCACCGCCCGGTGTAACCTGCTTACCGGAAACAGCAGTTCTAAGAGGCCAGAGGCAAATACCGTTTTTAATTCCCTTCACCTCTATATAACCCTTGCAAAGAGCTTCAATTGCCTCTCTCGAATAATCCTCAAGAGCTTCAAACCTAGGAAGTAAATCCTTCAAGGTCTCCAGAGAATTCTCAGGATTAGTCTTCATTTTCTTATGTGAATACATTGCAATATCATAGTCCGGAAGCTCATCAAAGAAATCAATCTTTTCAGGAATATCCGGGAATACCTCGATTCTTGTCTTCACAAGGTCCGCAATTTTCTTTAAATCATAATCCTTTGTAACAACCTTCTTAATCTCAGGAAGTGCATACTCATAATAACGCTCATTATCCATAGCCTTAATGTATTCGCCATTCATCCAGCGAAGCTTAACTATATCAAATACAGCCGGGGATTTATTGATTCTCTTATAATCAAATACCTCCTCAAGCTCCTTTAATGAATATATTTCTCTCTCCTCGGAAGGACTCCATCCGAGAAGTGCCACGAAATTCACAACCGCCTCAGGTAAGAATCCCTGCTCCAAAAGATCCTCAACGGAAGAATGTCCGCTTCTCTTTGAAAGCTTCTTATGATTCTCATCTGTAATTACAGGACAATGTACATAGGTCGGGATATCCCATCCGAATGCCTGATAAAGTCTGTTATACTTAGGAGCACTTGAAAGATACTCATTTCCGCGGACAACATGAGTAATTTCCATCAAATGATCATCAACTACATTTGCAAAATTATATGTAGGATATCCGTCTGACTTAATGAGAATCATATCATCAAGTTCGGAATTATCCACCGTAATCTCACCGAAAACAACATCATCAAAGGAAGTTGTTCCCTCTGTCGGATTATTCTGTCTTATAACATAAGGCATACCTGCATCGAGGTTAGCCTGTACCTCCTCAGGAGTAAGTGACAAACAATGCTTATCATACTTTGCAATCTCCTTACCGTCCTCGGTAGTCTCGCTTCCTCTTAAAGACTCAAGCCTCTCCTTGGTACAGAAGCAATAATAAGCCTCACCCTTTTCAACAAGCTGCTTTGCATAATCCATATACATACCGCTCTTCATTCTCTCACTCTGAACATACGGACCATATCCGCCGTCCTTATCCGGACCCTCGTCATGCTCCATACCGGTAAGCTTCATGGTATTGTAGATAATGTCCAATGCATCCTCCACATACCTCTCTCTATCTGTATCCTCGATACGTAATATAAATGTACCGTTCTCGTGCTTTGCAATCAGATATTCATACAAGGCAGTCCTTAAGTTTCCCACATGCATCCTTCCTGTCGGACTTGGAGCATACCTCGTTCTGATTTTCTTATTACATGCTTTACACATTTTTCTTTCCCTCACTTTCCTCTTCAAGCTTTACTATATTTTTAATGTTTTGTTCCATAGCATAATAAACAGGCCAATAATCTTCGGTCTTAACCCACATTTTAGCTAAAAGTTTTGAATGCGACGAGAATATTTCGTCAACAACTACCGTATTATCCGGACTTTCGATTATCTTATTATTAGCCTTCATTTCCTTCATAATATCCTTTTGAATCTTTTC
>JAILOA010000241.1 GCA_024691065.1 Lachnospiraceae bacterium
ACTGATAAGAATGTACTTAGGCATATAGAAAAGAAAATCATTAAGGTATTTGTAGTAAGAATTTGCCGTAATCAAAATCATTGGGAACAGAATAAGATAACCCCACCACTTATCTTTCTTCATAAAATATCCAATGAATCCCATCGGTAAACAAAGAACAGTCCAAACAAACCAGAACTTATAATATCCGAAAAGCCCCCATCCCATATCAGAAAACGGAACCTGAATCAAATAAACCAGTGGCTGGCTGATAAGGAAAAACACAAAACACTTCAGCGCCGAATCCAAATTGCTCTTACTGTTCATAATAATGAAAATGCCAATGAGAACCCATACTTCAAATGTTTCTGTTATCGCTTTAAAAGAAGTATATTGAAACACAGGAAATATAGCGAATACTGCTGTAATAACACCTGCAAGTATTGCACCTATTATTACCTTAGGCCAGGTCAGATCAATCCCGCCAAATAATTTTTTAAATGCTTTTGTCATAATATTTTTATCTCCTTGTAAATAAATATGCTTTGTCGCAATTATTATCCCTCATACAACTGCGAAATATAAAGTTTCCCAAAAAATTAGAGCCATATCTTACGACACGACCCGTATAATAATAAGTATTTTTTCAAGCACTACTATATTAACCATTTATGTCATAAATGTCAATGGGAGATATTTTTAATAATACATTTTTTAGAAACGTGCGCCGCAAGGCGCACACAAAAAAACGTGATATTCCATCCTGAAATATCACGTTCCGTTTTATTTGCCCATTTCTTCAATTGGCAAGCTGAGGCTCATAGCCTTCAAAATATAAATCTCTGGCGTATTCACCTAAATAATCGTCATAATAATATGTTACTATATTTCCATACCCTGTACTGATATAATAGAAATATAAGTATTGATCATTTTTACTATCATAGGCCTTACCGTAATCATCTTCAAACTTTGCATATATCTCTTCTGACGATGATCCGTCAGTATCAATAATACTATAGTAAATACCATTTAAATCCACTCTATTAACACTTAATCCAAAACCAAATGCAGTTTCATAATAATCATTTATCCAGTCTACAGGTGATACCACACCTTCTCTTCGACAACCTAGTGTCACAATGTTCATCTTTTCATATTTATTAAAAACACTCTCATCGAAATCATCAGGAGATACCGTCGGTTCGTACCAGGTTTTGTTCATAAAGATTTTTGAATATTTATTATCACCAAATATATATCCATGTCTTGCATAAATCTCATTGATTGCTAATTGCACCTTTTTCTTTGGTAAATGATATATATCATATGCATCCAAATATTTCTTGTCAGATTTTTTAAACAAATAGGTATCATCCGTAGGATTCCTTTCAGGTGTAGGCTCAGTTTCCTCCTCTTCTTTGGAAGTATCCTCATCGGTTTCTTCATCGGACGAGGACGATTCCTCATCTGAAATCTCTCCGGAACCGGATGAATCTTCAGACGACACCTCTTCACTTTGATCATCATTCTGACTTGAAGAACTAACAGTTAAATTATCGGTTGCATTGGTACTTACCTGATTAGCTTTTTTACCCATTATTCTATAATAAATATCAGGTTTATAAATTATCACTAAAACAACTGCAGATATAACCAACACCAAAAATCCGGTAATACAAGCAATAAGTGGTACTCTGTTCTTCTTTTTTGGTTTGTTATAATTTTCATTTGAAGGCTTACTACTTTTGACATTGTTATTTTCTTTAACAAAATCAGAATTAACAGAAAGATTATCATCACTATGGCCTGAAATTTCCGACTTTTCTTCCTTAAAGTCTTTCACTAAGACACTGCCTTCATTATCTTCATTATCTTCAAAACCTCCGGGTTCATTACTTTCAAAGTTTCCAGGTTCAACATCTTCAAAACCTTCCGATTCAACTTTTGCTCCACATGATGAACAAAACAAGACACCATCTTCTAACGGTTCGCCACATTCTTCACAGAATCTCATCCTAATCACCCCATCTCATATTTAAGCAGAAACATCAACTTCTTTACCACATTCAGCACAGAATTTCTTCCCAAAAATCAAGTCTGCATTACAATAAGGACATTCACTGATAAGAGCCTTTTTAACAATTGGTTCGCCACAATCCGCACAGAACTTCTTGCCCGGTATGAGCGTGGAGCCACATTTTACACACTTCTCAGGAGAAATCTTAATAATAATGTCTTTGCCACAATTCGGACAGAACTTTTGACCCGGAGTTACAAATTCACCACATTCAGAACATTCTATCCTATCTAAAGTCTTTATATACTCCTTTACGGTCATATTTTCCTTAATCTGTTTGTTATTTTTTGAACTTCGGATATTTTTTGGTACCGATTCCACTTCAAATTTATATCCGCATTTTCCGCAAAACTTCTTATTAGCCGACAATATATTGCCACAAGAAGGACATGCTTTAGTATCTTGAGATTCATTACCTTTTACTTTACCTGTAGCAGACTTTGCTGTATTCGAAACCGTTCCGACAGCATTTGATAAAGATTCTGCACCACTTTGCATTGCATTTTTAACTTTATCACTTGAAAAAGATGCTGTTCCTTCCTGTACCTGGCCTGCAACCTTATTAAAAGCCCCCTTCACACCTTCTTCTTTTAAAACTTGTTTATTAATCGCAAAATCTTTTATTATGGTGTAAATAAGAACAAACAAAAATCCTGCTATGTACATTATAAAACCTATACCAGGTTTTACACCTACTTCAGTGTCCACCCCATATTCACTCATTAATTCACCGGCTGCTTCTCCTCCTGCATTAGCCAGTGAAGATAATCTAAAAAATACTATAATCGTCAACACTATGCCCAGTAATGAAGCAATAAGATAAATAATTTTAGTTGGAATAACATCCTTAGGTATAAAAACTGCAGCCGCAATTGCTATAACCATAAGAATTATCAAAAGGCCCAAAATGCTGGAATTTGTTAATACATAATCACCTGTCAAATCTTGAGATACACTCGAACTGTATTCTCCTGCCGAAGCAGAAGAATCAAAACTTCCCCACGGTACAAAAAATCCAATTACAAAAACAACCACTGCATAAAATCTGAATTCTTTTAATTTTTCCTTTAACATACATTTGTCCTCCGTTTCTCTTTTTTTATTAACCAAATGTTAATTTTAATTTTTCAATTATCGCAAGGCAGACATTATTTGGTCCACTTCACTTCTTATTTATGACCACCTAGATATATTAAGTCCTTTTTTTAAGAATTAACTCTTTCCGAAAATTCATACTTTTACATCTCTGTAAAATACTACCAGTTTGCTGTCCATGTAGCATATGAACTCCAAGGTGTATAGTATGTTTTACCTCCTATAGTCTTGAATGCTCTTACATTTGAATTTAATTCATTTACACTCGAAAATGAAGTAGAATACGAATTATTATATGTTGTCTCTATTCTATAGTACCACTCACCTTCACGTTCTCCCTCATTAACCTCGTACCCATCTGCACCATCTACTTGTTCCCATGATAAAGTCATAGTTACTCCCTGAACCATCATAGTATGATCAGTAGTATCACTCCAGCCATAAAGTGTAATATTTTTACTTGTAAATATTTTTATCTCACAATTTTGGACATAATTTTTTGACTTTTTAAAATTACCTAATTTTTCAAACTCTTCCTTAGCTTTACTATATTTACTACTTTTATAATATGAAACGGCTAAAAGATACTTTGATTTTTTAAAATAATCTTTTGATTTTTTATATTTTCCAAGACTGTTAAATTTCTTTACCGCTTCCTTATATTTGTCTTTCTTAAATAACTTTACTGCTTCCCTGTATTTTTTCTCTTCTTTAGATAATTCAGGCTTCGGGGTAGGAGTCGGCGCTGATGATTCTGTAGGGACAGGTGTTGCTTCTTCCGAACTCGTTACATTTTGCTGATTTTCAACCTGAATATTATTATTGTCTGATTTATTCGGTTTACCTAATAGATATACAATAATAATCACAAGTACTGTGATAATAATAATAGCAGGAATCAAAATCAATAATAAAACCTTTTTATTATTCGTAGGATGTGGATTGTTGATGTTATTTCCACTTCCATTATTGTTAGAATTTACGTTACTATTATCTTTAACATTACTGTTATAATTGGGATTATTGTTTCCGGTACTATTATTGGCATTTTTGTTATAATTGGGATTATTAATATTTTTTTCGACTTCCGATTGTTCACTAATAAGTTTGCTACCGCATTCCTGACAAAACAAATCTGAATCATCGTTTTCATATCCGCACACTTTACATATCATATTATTTTTACAATCCAATATCCTAGACTAAGGAAATAGATTATTCTCCTTTCTTTAAATGTAGTTTAATAATATTAAATACATCATTAAATTATAGAAATATAGTCTTCTTGCTAAAAAAAACGAACAATTTA
>JAILOA010000399.1 GCA_024691065.1 Lachnospiraceae bacterium
ATTACAATCATTTACATACCAACGAACTATCTTTGCATAATAGCCTTGTTTCGCACCACCTGTTGTCTGATCCCAACTGTAGTTTGTCTTTACTTCATAGGAATTTCCTGCGTGACAGGTATAACCTAAATCCAAGCAAAATGCCGGGCTTCCATCAACAGATAATTTCCACCAGGTAGAACCTTTAACCTTTGTTCCAATATTTATGCTTCCATAGTTTCCAAGGGAGGATACTCCCGCTGTTCCAGTTGTTGCAGCTTTCGCAGATTTCGTATTCATCTGCATTGCTCCAAGTGCCATAACCACTGCCATACAAGCAGCAATTATTCTCTTTACCTTCTTACATAAACTATTCATTCTTAGCTTAACCTCTTTTCTTAAATAAATAAGTCGAAGTAACTCTCCGACACTCTTAGTTTCATAGTTCTCAGGTCCTGATGTTTTAGGTGGTTCCCTAGATAAAATTCTAATTTTCATATTATCCTCCATTTCACATAAAAAAGAGCCCTTTAGTATCGTTTTAAACCATACTAAAGGACTCAACCTCGGTTAGTATTCAATTGTATTATTGTTTATTAGTAAGTAATCGTTGCATTACTGTTATTTGGTAAATTAGCTATATCAAGCATTGACCAGGAATTATTCTCTACAATGTTTTCCTTAGAATAAGGACATGCATCAAATATATACTTTGTTCCATCAATTGTTACGGTTGCATAATGGTGATCTAAATAACCTGCATAGGTACTTTCATTTTCTAAACCCAATTTATCAGCAAATTTTCTCATAATGTGTGTTGATTCCAGGCAGTTAATATATTTGATTTCCCAATATGGTTTTGTATCAACGTCGTATTCCATAAGAATTTTTTCCACATTCTCACTATCATAATATATTCTCAGATATTTGAACTCATCCAATACCATTACTTGTAGTGCTCTTAATAAACAATACTCTTCTCCTTTTTCTTCTACCGGAAGCGTCATCTCAGATCCATCTGTGCTTGTATAAACGCCCAGAGCAACATATTCTTTAGCTCTAGAAAGCATCAAATCTAACCAGGCATCTTCTTCACTGGAATAATTACCAGAGTTAATCGTTAATCTGATTCCTGTATCATTCCCAAAACTACCAGCTTGATTTTCATATAACTCAAAGCAAGTTACTGAGTTTTCGTTTAAACTAAGGCTTACCAGATATCCACCTTCTACTTTTCCGGTACTATAATCCGTTACTGGTAAATTTGCATATCTACTTGGTAGTGTTCCTGTAATACAACCATCCTTTTCGAAATAAAAACTTCTATCTGGATTATCTGTCTTTACATAAACAAGCGCCTCATTATAAATTGTGCCCGTTGTAAGCACTTTTAATTCATAATGATACTTCACATTCTGAATTGCTGACTTCGTACTATTGCTGCTTGTACTTGAACCAGTGCTTACACTTGAACCGGTACTTGCGTTTGTTTCTGTTTTATTAGTTGTAGTCTGGCTTTCTTTAATTACCTTCACCTTCATCTTATAAATATATTTTTTCTTTCCAGACTTATACTTAACCTTAATATTGGCACTTCCTAGCTTCTTTGACTTAAGAATGATATAACCACTCTTTTGATAGGAGGCCTGGACCTTTGACTTACCGGTATTCTTGATTTTTACCTTCCTACCACGATTTATCCCTTTCGCTTTTATCTTCTTTGTCTTGCCTAGATATAAACGAATGGTCTTCTTATAAGTTTTTGTTTTACCGGCAGCTTCTGCTTCTGTTTGGTAAATACAACTACCAACTATCATAAACACAATCAGAAAGATTGCTAATTTTGTTATTCTTTTCATAAAGGATCCCTTCCTTTCTAATCCTATTCGTATGTGTCTCTCTAGCCCATCAACAGGACCCACTAACCATTTTATCACATTACACTCCAGATACAAATTTTAAAATAAATTTTTAATGGATGAGATTGTCTTATCTTTCGGTGAATCTGCACTTTGGTCATCTTCTTGTTTTTCAGATTTCCTAATAAGACAATCCTCTAGTTCCCTGATAATTCGATTCCCTAGCCTATTCAAATCATCCTTTGTAATATGCTCTGAATTATAATAACTAAGCACAGCTTGCTTGATATAGCGACTCATATTGGGCTGTTTTTTTAAGATTTCATACAATTCCTTATCTGTCTTATTTTGAATATTTAAGGTGAACCGGAATTGATGAATATCCTTCTTATTCATTTGTTTCACCCTGATCCTTAGAAACAGAACTCTTTGAATCTCCAAACTCCACTTCTTCTACAAGGACCTGATAACCATACACCTTTTCTCCTTGTTTATTGGTGTAGTTATTATTCTCAACTCTTCCGGTCAAAAGCATACGAGAGCCCTTATCAAAATACTTCTCAATGAACTCTGCTGTTTTTCCGAATGCAGTACAGTGAAAGAAATCCGCCTCACTGTTCTCCTTTGATTTACCTTTACGATTAACTGCCAGGTCAAACCTTGTAATCGTTACCGGCTTCTCACCTTCTGTAGTGTGTAACTCAGGCATCTTTGAAAGATACCCCATTAATACAATCTTGTTCATCTGATTGCTCCTTTCCATCTTCATTGGTCCATTGGACCAATGATATTTTTAATAGTTACTAAATCATTTTAATTTCACCGTAAGTTTCAGCAGTATAATGTGTTTTTGCATTTAACAAACAAGACACATAATAGTTTTTCTTGTTGGAAATATCCCCTGCCGTTTTTCTTAAGGTTTCAATTACATGCATTATTAGTTCCTGATTTAATTCAAAAAACTTTGAACCCATATATTCTGGACTGTATGTTGCACCCTTGATAGTCAGCTGCTCTCCTAACCCTATAATGTTAGCCATATAATCGACCAAGGTATCATAAAGCTCTGTCTCGTAGTACTGAAGTCTTTTAGTATCTTTTAATACCTTACCTTCCAGTCTAACATCTAATACTTTCCTGGCCATCTCCACTGTTTTTAACTGGTTCCATTTAAACTTCTTCTTTGACTCCAAAAACAGTGAATATGTAAGAGAATCTAAATATTCTTGATGATCATTTGACAGATGAAAATCATACGTAGGTCTTTGGCCTACTCCATTTTTGTATTCTAATATCTGTTTGGTTCGGTTCACAATCCTTTGCTGACAATTAAGTGCGCCTTCTATAAATGTATGAATGCTTTCCTCTCCCTCACTCGCTCTTTCTTCTTCGTGATAATTTGTTTTATCCTGCTTGTCTTTGAGTGAAGGAATGAATGAATCATTACATACATCCCAATCAGTATTATTAAAATCAGTATTACTATAATTAGTATTATTAATATTAGTATTATTAG
>JAILOA010000405.1 GCA_024691065.1 Lachnospiraceae bacterium
CGCAGATCCGGCGGATGGAATGCTCGATATTTGCGCGGCTCACGGAATTAAAAGAATACCTGCATTTTTGAATCTCATTGCTCTTTCAAGCGGTAAGCACGAGGGTAAAAAAGGTTTCTTTACTGAAAGAGTAAAATCCATCACGATAAAAAATGATAGGGAAATGACCGTACACACTGACGGTGAAGATGCACTCGACAGGGATTATATGAAGGTGGAGTGTGTTAAGGGAGGATTAAATGTTTTGTGATTTTCCTGTTCAAATTCACAAGGAATCATAGTATAATTTTATAATAGTATCACATTAATAATTATCAATGTATTTTTTCAGAAATATAGTGAGGTAGGAATATGTTAAGAGTATATTTTGGAGATAAAGAGAATGCAATATATAATACGTCAGTATATTTTAAACATTCTTATGAAGATAAGTGGATAACAGATGATTTTACCAAGGAAATTGTTAAAGATATAGACAAATCAGAGGTCATAAGTGCAGGAAATATAAGCAGTCCGGTGCTTGGTAATATTTCACCTTTAAGTTTATCAGGTGGTGTGAAAGCTTTAATCCTTATGAAAAACAAGCCGGGTAAAATATTCAATGCTTCTAATTGTGGAGATAACTGTGCAAAGTGGATTTTAAAGATGGCCGAAAAAAAAGATTTTACCATTAATTTACATCATATAATGGATTTTGGCCCTGGTGAGTTTGAAATTCGCATATTAAATCACAGAAAGTTAATCGTTCATAACATGAAGGAATTTTTAGATGCAGGAGTAAAATATCTATAGTCCAGGAGGAAATCTGATGAATGGTGTATTAAAAGTAAGTGTACATGATAAGAGAAATTCTTATAAATTTGAATTGCATAGAAATATTACAGTCCTTTGTGGTGATAGTGGAACAGGAAAAACAACATTATTTGAAATGGTTTCTGATTATAATAGATATGGTAAAAACAGTTCAGTTAAAATTAGTTGCAATAGAGAAGTTATAGCTTTAAGCGGAAGAGACTGGGAAAATGAATTACTAAGTCAAACGAATTCTTTGATAATAATTGATGAGGATAGCAAATTCATTAAATCCAAGGAGTTTGCAAATTTAATAAATGGAAGTAGTAATTATTTTTTGCTGATTACAAGAAACTATCTTGAACAATTACCTATAAGTGTAAAGGAAGTTTATAATTTACAGGGAATCAAGAATAAGAAATTTGTAAAAGAATATAAAGAAATTTATGATATATATGATTCACCATCTAAAAGAAGTTTACCGTTTACTCCGGAAGTAATAATAACCGAAGACAGTAAAACAGGATATCAATTTTTTAAAGAATTATCTGATAAATTAGGGATTATATGTGTGTCTGCTTATGGTAAGTCCAATATTTATAATTTATTAAATGATTATAGTAAAAAAAATGTATTAGTGATAGCGGACGGTGCAGCGTTTGCTTCAGAAATGAGGAGTATAGTAAAGTTACAACAACTATTACCAAAGAAAATAGCTATTTATTTACCGGAGTCTTTTGAATGGTTGATTCTTAAATCGGGTTTAATAAATGATGTTGATTGGGAAAAAATAACAATACCTGAACAATTTATAGATAGTGAAAAATATATTAGTTGGGAAAGATATTTTACAGATTTATTAGTAAAAACAACAAACAGTATGAGAGGAAAAAAATATCCTTCAAACAAGGGGAAATTGCCGGATTTTTACTTGCAAGAATCTTCTATTGTTAAAGTAAAAGAGACTATGAAAGGTGTGAATCTAGATTAATATGTCAAATTTGTATTCTTTTACAAAGATAGATAATTTAAACAATCCGGAGCTGGATGTTTATAGATTATATAACGAAAACCAACTTCGAAAAATAAATGAACCGAATCCCGGAATTTTTATATGTGAGAGCTCTAAGGTGATTCTTAGGGCTCTTGCCGCGGGATACGAAATAATTTCGGTACTGACAGCCATTGAAAAGCCGGACGCAGAAACCCTGAAGATATATGAGGCATGCAAGGAAAGTCCGATATATCTGGGAGATGACAATGTATTGCGGGAGCTTGCCGGATACGCCCTTACGGACGGGATACTCGCAGCTATGAAAAGAAAAAAGCAACCGTCTCTTAGTGAGATAATCGCTGATAAAAGCAGAATTGCAGTGCTTGAAAATATTCAAAATCCAACCAACATAGGTGCCATATTCCGCTCGGCAGCTGCTATGGGGATGGAGGCGGTTATAATCACGAATGACTCCTCGGATCCCTTGTATCGCAGGGCTGAGCGGGTAAGTATGGGGACTGTATTTCAAATCCCATGGACCAGAATAAAAAAGGGTGAGGACTATATGTCGGAATTATCCAAAGAGGGCTTTGCAACGGTGGCGATGGCTTTGTCTGAAGATGCGGTCAGTATAGAAAATCCACGAATCAAGGAGGAGCAGAAGTTAGCCATAATCCTTGGAAACGAAGGCTATGGACTTAGCACTGAAACCATAGAAAGAAGCAATTACGTAGCTATGATTCCGATGAATCCCATTGTAGATTCCTTAAATGTAGCGGCCGCCAGCGCAGTTATGTTTTGGGAGATGAGGAAGTAGTTAATGACTTTATAGCAAAAATTTAAAAATAAAATCAAAGCATTAAAGCTTAAACTTTACAAAATAAAAAAGGCTTAAATCCCCTAAATATTTAAGCCTTATAAAAAA
>JAILOA010000413.1 GCA_024691065.1 Lachnospiraceae bacterium
TGTAAATAATCTCTGCTAACAGAGTCATTAACATTGCGCAAATCATTGAAAACTCGCCAAATGATCCGGGTATCAAAAACAGCAGAATGAAGATTGGAAGGGCCAGCAACAATGTATATTTTACGAATTTCTTTATCGAAATAGGTATGTCCGCCAAGAGCTTTCCCGTCTGCCCGTTTACGGCAATATGTGATATTCTGTTATGGCGTCTGAGTGAAAGGAACCACACCGGAAACATTGCAAGATCCTTATCCACCAACTCGGACTTAATCTGCCTTCTGACTTCTTCATCTGAGCTCTTCAATGTCTGATTCTGCGAGAGCCTGTTCTTTATTCGTTGCACAGATATTTCCTTGCAATGCTCGGATTCATAGAACATATAGCTTTCCGAAGGTATATCACTGCTGTCCGCATAGAATCCTGTAAGAAATGCAGGCGAAAATTTTAACAACCTGTTATAAATATCATATGGTCCTATTTTTTCACTTACCCTGTCAGGAAATGTAGACGATGCATCATGTGCCATACCATCATACTCTGCGGTCATTTTAATTAATTCATTTGTTACATAGGATGCCGATTGTGAATGCCCCTTGTTGCCATAAGATGAACCGACATTATTTATTCTAAGATTCATAATTCCGCTTTGCTTAAAATGATACATCCAATAAGGCATGTAAATGCCACGAAGCGCCTCAACTCCACCTGTTATTTTTAACTCATCCGGAGCATAGATATCCTTTTCTACTCTCTTTTGAAATTCGTTGATACAATATTCCTTCTTTATTTGAAAAGGAATAATATACTTTGGTCGTGAAACCTTCTCGATTTTCTTATCAAGTACCGTTGCCGCACCGCAGTAACTGCAAAACCCGGAAATACTCTGATCCTCAGACTGAATCTCGGCACCACACTGCGTGCATCGGAAAACATTGACTTCCATAAAATCAAGATATTCCGCATCCCTTTCTTTCTCTACATTATAAGGATTAAATGTAGCTTTACAAGACTGACATCTTAATGCCTGAGTAGCCACATCAAATCTAAGCTCACCACCACAATTTTTGCATTGATACATTCTTTCTGATATCTCCTTAAATATTTTCCCATTTTAAAAATTTTTTACGGATCATCCCTTTTGAAGATTTTCCCTGTTTATCCTATTTTACCGTTAAAAAAGATTTTCCCTGTTTATCCTATTTTTCCGTCAAAAAAGATTTTTCCCGTTTATCCTATTTTTCCGTCAAAAAAGATTTTTCCCGTTTATCCTATTTTACCGTTAAAAAATATTTTCGGCTTATTTTCATACATATGTTGTATTTTCTTAATAGTCGCCAAAAACATTTACTCAATTATATAATAATTTTACTTTTTGTAAAGTGGATATTCATATTTCGCTTTTTTCAATTCATTATATAACTTATTTACCGGAAGTCCGACCACATTAAAATAATCCCCTTCGATTTTACCGATATGCTTTGAGAAATATCCCTGGATTCCATAGCTACCGGCCTTGTCCATCGGTTCTCCCGTGGCTATATAGCTCTCAATCTCACTATCACTAAGCGTATCCACATACACATCCGTCTTATCATAAAAATTAAGAACCTTCGGTTCCTGCTCTGTCGAAGCAATAATGCATACACCGGTATAGACACTATGCGCTCTGCCGGAAAGCTTCTCAAGCATTCCCTTTGCATTCGCTTTATCCTTTGGCTTTCCAAGCACCTCTCCGTCACAGTAGACTATGGTATCGGAACCAATCACAAGTGCATCCTCATTGTCTCCGGCGTTATTTTTATTGTTTTCGCTAAGCATTTTCATATCTGCATCCATCTGTATAATTCTTTTATCATCTTCACTCATTTCATCTTCTTTATAATCACTACTTATTATTGATGCTGGTGAATACACTTTCTCTTTTAATTTTTTCATCCTGATTTCAGATGGATCATACATAATTCTGTCATATACATCAAATGCTTTCTTCTTTGAAAGCTCCTTAACAAAATCCTCAGGCGTTGTAAAATCGATGTTTTCATCGCACTGCGACGGAATAACATCAAATTCTTCAAATATAATCTTTAATAATTCCTGCCTGCGCGGCGATGCAGATGCCAAAATTACCTTCATAATAACCACAGCTCCTCTCTTTCCGGTCATTGCCAGTCAATTATAATATATTTTAATTTTCAAATCTATTATTTTATTTGATATTTTTACCCCAAAAAAATATTTTGAAAATTTTTTTTAATTTGTAGCTAATTTGTAACGCATTAAGTAGTATAATGCATTTTATAAATTAAAAACATTAAATCAAAACTTCATAAAACTTTCGATTTTTCACCCGAAAACATTGAATTTTATGGGTTTT